>NZ_JBIAIP010000001.1:752005-885440 GCF_042871485.1 Streptomyces sp. NPDC005791 | reverse complement strand
GGCTGCACACCTACAATCACCACCGCGGACACACCGCGCTCGCAGGCAAACCACCCGCCAGCCGCGTCCCCAACCTCACAGGGCAATACACCTAGGTGTTCCGTCCACGGCACCGGGCAGTACGACTGTGTTCGCTGCGGGCGTTGCCGGTCGACCCGTGGTCCTTCCCTTGACCGGGCTAATGTGTGCTGCGTACGGCGCGGTTCACCGCGCAGAGACGGACCGTCGGAGGGACATAGCCGTGGAGGTCAAGATCGGGGTGCAGCACACGCCCCGCGAGATCGTTCTGGAGAGCGGACTTTCCGCCGAAGAGGTCGAGAGCGCGGTCGGCGAGGCGCTCAACGGCAAGGCGCAGCTGCTCAGCCTCACGGACGACAAGGGCCGCAAGGTCCTGGTGCCGGCCGACAGGATCGCCTACGTGGAGATCGGCGAGCCCAGCACCCGGCGGGTGGGATTCGGCGCGCTGTAGCCCGCGCGACGCGGCAGCAAAGGTGGAGGCCCGGCGGAATCATCCGCCGGGCCTCCACCTTTCCTTCTCCGGATCCGCGCCGGGTTCTTCCCTCGGTGGGGTTCACAGATGCCGGGGAGGGTTGTATTCCGCGAGCCCCGGGTAGGACGGCCTACGACCGACCGACCGTCGCGCATATCAAGCGAGGTGACCCCTCTGTGCTCTGGGAACCCATCAGCTCCGTCGTGCTCGGAATCGCCCTGTCCTGGGTCGCGCTCCGCTCGCTGCCCGGCCGGCTCCCGGCCTCCCGCGTGGTGTTCGTCACGGGAGGGCTGGGCGGCCTGTTCGGTGCGTATCTGACGCATTCGACCCTGGGCTCCGGCCATGTCCTGGCGACACCCACCGGCGCCGTACTGGTCGCGGCGGTGACCCTCTCCCTGCTGATCCGCCCGCGCGGCAGCAGGCCGGTGCGCTCGGCTGCGGCCCACTAGGGCGCCGGGTCAGGCGGCGAGACCGAGCGCGGCCATCCGCTTGGTGTGTGCCTCGGTGATCCGGGAGAACATCCGGCCGACCTCGGCCAGGTCGAATCCGTCCGCCACACCGCCGACGAGCATCGTGGACAGGGCGTCACGGTCCGCGACCACGCGCTGCGCCTGGGAGAGGGCTTCGCCCATCAGCCTGCGCGCCCACAGCGCGAGCCTGCCGCCGACCCGGGGCTCCGCCTCGATGGCGGCCCGGACCTTCTCGACCGCGAAGTTCCCGTGCCCCGTGTCGTCGAGCACGGAGAGGACGAGGGAGCGGGTGTCCCCGTCGAGGCGGGCGGCGATCTCCCGGTAGAAGTCACTGGCGATCGAGTCGCCGACGTACGCCTTGACCAGGCCTTCCAGCCAGTCCGACGGGGCCGTCTGGCGGTGGAAGTCGTCCAGCGCCTTGGCGAACGGCTCCATGGCCTCGGTCGGCTGTTCGTCGACGGCCGTGAGCCGGTCGGTCAGCTGCTCGAAATGATGGAATTCGGCGGACGCCATCTTCGCCAGTGCCGCCTTGTCACCGAGTGTCGGCGCGAGCTTGGCATCCTCGGCGAGCCGCTCGAAGGCCGCCAGTTCCCCGTAGGCGAGCGCGCCGAGCAGATCCACGACCGCGGCGCGGTACTGCGGATCGGCGGAGGCGGTGGCCCAGTCCTGGGCGGCGATCCCGGTCGGGGCGGGCGCTTCGTCGGATGCTTCAGTGGCGTTGTCAGGCGTCTCCATGAAGCGCAGAATAGCCCGCTCGGCCAGGGGTGGAAGGGCCTGGCCAACAGGTGACATCACACCGTTCCGATGAATTCGCCCAACACACATGCGCGAATCCGGGGTACAGTGGTATTGCGCTTACTGAGCATTTTGCTGTGCCAGGAGCGCGACCTTGAATGAGGATGCCCGGTCGGTGGCCCGATCGGCTCCGACCCGACAGCCCTCCACGCCGGGCGTACACCATGTACGACCGCAGATGAGGGGCCCCCTCAGCGGCACGAGCGCTCGAGCGACGGCAGTGGTCCCGCGCCACCCGGCCCATCCACGGCCGGATGACCAACCCCGGCACGGTACGACCCCCAGCGTTCGCCTCGGGCCGCGTCTCACAGAAGAGGCAGCACCCTGACTACGTTCCGCGACCTCGGAATCCTTACCGAGACGGCCGAAGCCCTCGAGGCGGTCGGCATCATGTCCCCCTTCCCCATCCAGGAGATGACGCTCCCCGTAGCGCTCTCCGGCTCCGACGTCATCGGCCAGGCCAAGACCGGCACCGGCAAGACGCTCGGCTTCGGCCTTCCGCTCCTGGAGCGGGTGACCGTCCCCGCCGACGTCGAGGCCGGCCGGGCCGCGCCCGAGAAGCTGACGGACGCGCCTCAGGCCCTGATCGTCGTCCCCACCCGTGAGCTGTGCCAGCAGGTCACCAACGACCTGCTGACCGCCGGCAAGGTCCGCAACGTCCGCGTTCTCGCGATCTACGGCGGCCGGGCGTACGAGCCCCAGGTCGAGGCCCTCAAGAAGGGCGTCGACGTGGTCGTCGGCACCCCGGGACGACTGCTGGACCTGGCGGGCCAGCGCAAGCTCGACCTTTCGCACATCCGCGTCCTCGTCCTGGACGAGGCCGACGAGATGCTCGACCTGGGCTTCCTGCCCGATGTCGAGCGCATCATCACCATGCTGCCGCCGAAGCGCCAGACGATGCTGTTCTCGGCCACCATGCCCGGTGCCGTCATCAGCCTCGCGCGCCGCTACATGTCGCAGCCGACGCACATCAACGCCACGTCGCCCGACGACGAGGGCACGACCGTCAAGAACACGGCGCAGCACGTCTACCGCGCGCACAACATGGACAAGCCGGAGATGGTCTCCCGCATCCTGCAGGCCGAGGGCCGCGGGCTGGCGATGATCTTCTGCCGTACGAAGCGGACGGCCGCCGACATCGCGGAGCAGCTGGAGAAGCGCGGTTTCGCGTCCGGCGCGGTCCACGGCGACCTCGGCCAGGGAGCCCGCGAGCAGGCCCTGCGCGCGTTCCGCAACGGCAAGGTGGACGTTCTCGTCTGCACCGACGTCGCCGCGCGTGGCATCGACGTCGAGGGTGTGACGCATGTCATCAACTACCAGTCGCCGGAGGACGAGAAGACGTACCTCCACCGCATCGGCCGTACCGGCCGCGCGGGCGCCAAGGGCATCGCCATCACCCTGGTCGACTGGGACGACATCCCTCGCTGGCAGCTGATCAACAAGGCACTGGACCTGAAGTTCCCGGACCCGCCGGAGACGTACTCCACGTCTCCGCACCTGTACGAGGAGCTCAACATCCCGGCCGGCACCAAGGGTGTCCTGCCGCGCATCGAGCGGACCCGTGCCGGTCTGCGCGCGGAGGAGCTCGAGGACCTCGGCGAGACAGGCGGCCGCGGCCGCAAGTCCGCCGTCGCCACCGCTCCGGCCCCCCGGGAGGAACGCCCGCCGCGCACGCCGCGTCAGCGTCGTCGGACGCGGGGCGGCAGCACCCTCGACGAGGGCGCCGTCACCGTGCCGGCGCCCTCCGTGGAGACGGCCGGTGACGAGACGCCCGAGCCGCGCACCCCGCGCCGCCGTCGCCGTACCCGCGCCGCCGTGACCGAGGCCGTTGCGGCGGAGGCCGCCGTGGCCGTGGCCGAGACGCCGGTCGTCGAGGCCCCTGCCGTCGAGGCCCCTGCCGTCGAGCCCGAGGCAGAGCCGGCCGCAGAGGCGAAGCCGCGCCGTCGCCGTACGCGTGCCACGACGGCGGAGACCGCCGTGGCCGAGACGCCGGTCGTCGAGGCCCCTGCCGTCGAGGCTCCGGTCGTCTCCGAGCCCGAGGCAGAGCCGGCCGCGGAGGCGAAGCCGCGCCGTCGCCGTACGCGTGCCACGGCCACGAAGCCCGCTGTCGCGTCGGCCGTCGCGCCGGCACCCGCCGCCGAGCCCGTGGTCGACTTCCAGACCGTGGCGGTCACCGCACCGGTGGCGGAGCCCGTGGCCACCAAGCCGCGCCGCCGCACCCGGGTCGTGAAGCCGGCCGACGAGGTCGACTTCCAGATCGCTCCGGCCTCCGAGCCCGTGAGCGACAAGCCGCGCCGCCGCACCCGTGCCGCCGCCAAGCCGAAGACCGAGGCCACGGCCACCAAGGCCGCGGCCACGGCCGAGGACCCCGCGGAGACCAAGCCGCGCCGCCGTCGGCCGCGCGCCGCAGCCGCTGACCAGGCGGAGACCGCCCCGGTGACCGAGGCCGCTACGGACGGCGAGGCAGCGCCCGCCAAGCCGCGCAGGCGCCGTTCCCGGGCGACGGCCGCCGCCGGCGCCGAGACGGCCGAGAGCTGATCCCCGGCCGCGGTCACCTTCGTACGGCCCCGGTTCCCGCGCTGCGGGGGCCGGGGCCGTACGGCTGCCCGGGCGCGGTCGGACCTGCGGCGATACCCTCGGCCCCATGAGCCGGCCGCCCACCTTCACCCCGCCCCCCTGTGCCCGCGCCCGCGTACTGCGTACCGAACGCGGGGACTTCGCAGTGCTGGACGCGACGCCGCCTTCCGGCGCACACTCCACCGCGCTCCTGCTGCCCGGGTACACCGGCAGCAAGGAGGACTTCGTCGCGCTGCTGGAACCCCTCGCCGACGCCGGGTTCCGCGTGCTGTCCGTCGACGGCCGAGGTCAGTACGAGACGGAGCGGACGGAACGCCAAAACCCCTACGCCCAGGTCGAGTTGGCCCGGGACGTTCTGGCGCAGGCGGCTGCCGTCGACGGCGTCGGACCGTCCGGCGACATCCATCTGCTCGGGCACTCGCTGGGCGGCCAGATCGCCCGCGCGGCGGTGCTGCTGGACGCCACGCCCTTCCGTTCACTGACCCTGATGTCGTCCGGCCCCGCCGAGATCGACCCCGCCCAGCAGAAGAAGGCGCGGTTGCTCAGCGACGCGCTCACCCGCTGGAGCATGGCCGAGGTCTGGCAGATGATGCGCGCGATGGATCCGCCCGAGGACGCGGACACGGGCGACGGCGAGGACCTGCGACGCCGCTGGATGCGGCACGACCCGGCGCAGCTGATCGCCACCGGCGCGCAGCTGTCGTCCGAGCCGGACCGGGTGGCCGAGCTCGCCGCACTGTCCCTGCCCGTTCACGTCGTCTCGGGCGAGCGCGACGACGTCTGGCCGGTGCCGCTGCTCGACCGGATGGCCGAGCGGCTGGGCGCCCGCCGCACCGTGATCGAGGGCGCCGAGCACTCCCCCAACACCGCCAGGCCGACGGAGACCGCGACGGCCCTCGTCGCGTTCTGGAACAGCGTCCGCCCCTGATCCGCGACTCGCGTCAGTACTGCGACTGCAGATGCTGCCAGAAGCCGTCGCGCAGCGCCCGGCGCAGATGGGCGTGGCCGCGCAGCGAGCGCTGGAGGAGCCGTTCGGCCTCGACGAGCAGATCCTGGTCGACCGAGCCCGGCAGGTAGGGGTGCCCGGGCAGCAGATCGGCGAGGGCTTCACGGCCGCGCGAGGAGAGCCAGCCGGCGGCGATCTGCGCGCCGACGAAGCGGACGTCCTCACGCGCGGGTGCCGGGCTGTCGTCCTCGTACATCGTGACGGATCGCCGGGTCACGTAGGGGCGGCAGAAGTCGAGGTCGAAGGTGCGCTGACTGTCGACCTCCCAGAGCAGCGGCTCGGCCTGGTTGCGGCCTTCGCCCGCCTCGATGCCCCAGAGGTGGACGCGGGCGCCGTACCCCTGGGCGGCCTCGACTGCCGAGACCAGGTCCTCGTCGCCGCCGACGAGTGCGGCGTCGCTGATGGCGCGGTGCCGGGCGAGCGACTCCAGGTCCGTGCGGATGAGTGAGTCGACGCCCTTCTGCTGGTTGTTGGCGTTGAGGTTGCCGAGCCTGACCTTGACGTCGGGGAGTTCGGCGATCGCCTGCTGTTCCACGGTGTGGATCCGGCGCCTGGCCCCGTCGTACCAGTACACGCGCAGCAGTCTGCTGTCCGCGAAGATCGTGCGGGCCTTGTCGATGAAGGCCTCGATCAGCCCTTCCGCGTCCAGGTCGAAGGACCGGCGGTCCTCGGTGCCGGTGACGAGCAGCCCGGCCGCCGCGTAGACGTATCCCGCGTCCACGAAGATCGCGTGGGTGGAGGGGGTCTTCGACACCTCGGCGAGCACGCGCACGAGCAGCTCGTTGGTGCGGTCCAGCTGTTCGCGGATGCCGGACCCTTCTTCCGTCCACGTGTCCGCGGGGCTCACACGGGCCTCATTGTCCGCGCATGGCTGATTACCGACGGGTACTTAGACATCCAAAAAATTTCCTTAGCGTAGGGAATGTTTGCAGTAGGCAAGCCGTTGTACCCCTCGTGGAGCGCGAGACGTGAACGCCTTGCGCTCCCCATCCTTGCGGACGGCAAGCCCGTCCACCCAGTAGTTCTCCAGCAGGAGGATCAGACGAAGGGAAGCCATATGCGCTTCGAGATCATGCGACTCGACGATGTCGACGGTACCGCCGTGGACAGCACCGTCGTGGACGCCGCCTCCGTCAACCGGATCGTGCAGCAGGCCGCAGCCATGGGCCAGCGCATCTACATCCGGCCGGCCGACACCTCGGCTTCGTAACACCTTGCATTGCTTCGCGTCGCTGAACACGAGCGCATGACGAGCTGAAGACGAAGCGCCCCCGCACGGAAGGCCGTGCGGGGGCGCTGTGGTGTCCGACCCCGTGGGGCTCAGGAGTTCTGGACGACCTGGGTGACGCCGTTGATGATCTGCTGTACGGCGATGGCCGACAGCATCATTCCGGCGAGCCGGGTCACCAGGACCACTCCGCCGTCCTTGATCACGCGGATGATCAGCAGTGAGTAGCGCATCGCGAGCCACAGCACGAGGTGCATCGCGACGATCGCCGACCAGACGGAGATCTGCCCGCCGACGCCTTCGGCGTCCTGCACCGCGAGGATCACCGAGACGATCGCACCCGGCCCGGCGAGCAGCGGCATGCCCAGCGGCACGAGGGCGACGTTGACGTCCTTGGTCTGGGTGGGCTCGTCCGTCTTGCCGGTGAGCAGGTCGAGTGCGATCAGCAGCAGGAGGAGTCCGCCCGCGATCATCAGCGCGGGTACGGAGACGTGCAGGTAGTCGAGGATCTGCTGACCGAGCAGGCCGAAGACGGCGATCACGCCGAAGGCGACGGCGACGGCCTGGAAGGCCATTCCGCGCTGCACCTTGGCGGGGCGGCCCGCGGTGAGGGCCAGGAAGATCGGGGTGATTCCGGGCGGATCCATGATCACGAAAAGGGTGAGGAAGAGGGATCCGAAGACAGCTATGTCGAACACGGTGAGCCTTGCGAGAGAAGAGCGGGCCGAACAGGAGGATGCGCGCGCCGGCACGTCATGAGGACGCCCGGGCGCACGGGAACGCCGTGGAGGGGCGGAGCGGAGAGGGAAGGGGCCCCGTTACGCGGGGAGCGGTCCACCGGCGCCCGGCACGGGGAACGCTCCTGTGGCGCGCCGGGTGATCTCGCCGTAGATCTCGGGGTCGGTGGTGTACTCACCGAGCCGGACGGTCTTGCGGGTGCCGTGGTAGTCGCTGGACCCGGTGGGCAGCAGCTCCAGCTCGGCGGCGAGTCCCCGCAGCCGGGCCCGGGTGTCGCGGTCCGCCTGCTCCGGGTGCTCGACCTCGATGCCGTCGAGCCCGGCGTCGGCCAGCCGCGCGATCACGGTTTCGGGGACGACCTCACCGCGTGTGACCGCGAGCGGGTGGGCGAAGACGGTGACGCCCCCGGCGGCCTTGACCAGCCGGACCGCGTGGAACGGATCGAGCTCGTGCTTGTCGGCGTACGCACGTCCGCCGTTTCCGAGCCAGGCCGAGGTGAACGCGTCGGAGACCGTGTCGACGACACCGAGCTCCACGAGAGCGGTGGCGACGTGCGGGCGGCCGACCGAGCCGTTCCCGGCGATCCGCGCGACCTGTTCCCAGGTGATCGGGACACCCAGCTCCTGGAGCCGCCGCACCATGGCCTGCGCCCGCGGCACCCGGTCGTCCCGGACGAGCTCACGCTCACGGGCCAGGTCGGGCTCGGCCGGGTCGAAGAGGTAGGCCAGCATGTGCACGCCGATGCCGTCGACGCGGCAGGAGAGCTCGGCGCCGGTGACGAGCGTGAGGCCCTCGGGGAGGGCGGCTACCGCCTCCGCGTGGCCTCCGACCGTGTCGTGGTCGGTCAGGGCGACGACGTCGAGGCCCGCCGCGGCGGCGTTGGCCACCAGCTCGGCGGGGGTGTCCGTGCCGTCCGAAGCCGTGGAGTGGGTGTGCAGGTCGATGCGCACGACGCGTACTCCATTGCGGGCCGACGGACAGGGGACGCTCCAGGATAACCGCAGGACATCACCCTTCCGGCCTTCCGTCCGGGACGCGGGACAGGGTCGGCTCCGGGTCCTCCGCCCCGGCGCCCGGCCAGGGTCAGGGCGGCGTGAGCAACCGGGGGGTGAGCGCTCCGCACGGCAGCAGGTCCACTTCCCCGCCGGCGTCGCGCAGATCGGTCAGCACGAGTTCGTCGTACATCAGGAGCCCGGTCTGTTCGGGCCAGACGATCGCCCAGAGCCACAGACCACGTGCCTCGCCCGCGAAGACCGCCCGGTCGGCGGGGGCGTCCTTGACGTGCCAGAGCGCGGTGGGGCGTCCCGCCGCGAGCACCTTGGCATCCGGTGCGGCGTCGACACGCAGGCCGGGGCCGGGGTCGGGGCCGTCGATGCCGGCGTACCGCGCGCCGAGCCCGACGCCGAGCTCCTCGGCGACGAGCAGCAGTTCGCCCATGCCTCCGAGCGGACCGGGGCCCGAGCACGCGACGGCGGTGGCCCGGCCGCCGCTGCGGTCGTCGCCCGCGTACGCCGCCCCCGTGAACAGCCAGCCCACGGGGAGCGGCCAGGGCATCCACACCGGCACCCGGGCCCGGTGCACCACCACGCCCAGCGCCTCGACGCCGGGCGGGACCACCGGCTGCATCGGGCTCACCTGGCCGTGCGTCGAGCACTGCCAGGCATCGGCGAAGAGACCGGGCGCCCTGACCCGGCCACCGCACTTCGGGCAACTGGGTTCGCCCCTCATAACGCCCAACGGTCCTCCCCGGCCGTCGCCGCGTCAAGGACGATCACCCGTCCGCGTGCGCCTCCGACCGGCGGATATAGATGTAGTTTGCACTTATTAGCGTGTCTAACTTACTCTGTGTATGACGCAACGACCTAGTGGAGAGTGAGAGAAACCATGCCGGGAGAGGATCCGTTCGACCAAGGGACGACCAGTATCCTGCGGCAGCCGAAGGCGGTCTGGGCCACGGCGGGCGCCTCGGTCGTGGCCTTCATGGGGATCGGTCTGGTGGACCCGATCCTGCCGTCCATCGCCGAGGGGCTCCGGGCCACACCCAGCCAGGTGTCCCTGCTGTTCACCTCGTACTTCCTGATCACCGCGATCGCGATGCTCGTGACCGGCTTCGTCTCCAGCCGTATCGGCGGACGCAAGACCCTGTTGGCGGGCCTCGCCCTGGTCGTCGTCTTCGCCGCGCTCTCCGGCACGTCCTCGTCCGTGGCCGAACTGGTCGGCTTCCGGGCGGGCTGGGGCCTGGGCAACGCCCTGTTCGTGTCCACCGCCCTCGCGGTGATCGTCGGCGCCGCCGCCGGCGGCAGCTCCGCGGCGATCCTGCTGTACGAGTCGGCACTCGGTCTCGGCATGGCGTGCGGACCGCTGGTCGGCGCCCTGCTCGGTGACGCCAGCTGGCGCTATCCGTTCTTCGGCACCGCGGCGCTGATGGCCGTCGGATTCCTCTGCATCACCGCGTTCCTCAAGGAGCAGCCCAAGCCCGCCCGGAAGACCTCGCTGCTCGACCCGGTCAGGGCACTCGGTCACGGCGGACTGGCCTCGGTCGCCGCATCCGCGTTCTTCTACAACTACGCGTTCTTCACGATCCTGGCCTTCACACCGTTCGTCCTGGACATGTCGCCGTACCGGTCCGGTGCGGTGTTCTTCGCCTGGGGCCTGCTGCTCGCCGTCTTCTCGGTGCTCGTCGCACCGCGCCTGCAGCGGCGCTTCGGCTCGCTGAAGGTGGTCGGGGGCTCCCTGGTGCTGCTCGCCGCGGACCTGGTGGTCCTCGGATACGGCGACCACACGACAGCCATCGTCTGCACCATCGTCTCGGGCGCCTTCATCGGTATGAACAACACCGTCTACACCGAACTGGCCCTGGGGGTCTCGGACGCTCCGCGCCCGGTGGCGAGCGCCGGGTACAACTTCGTCCGCTGGTTCGCCGCTGCCGCCGCGCCCTACCTCGCCCCGAAGATCGAGGAGTGGAGCGACATCCACATGCCGTTCGTCGTCGCCGCCGTCGCGGCCCTCGTCGGCGCGGTGGTCGTCGGGGTCAGGCGTGCGGCTCTGACTCACGAGGCGGAGGAACTGGAGCCGCGCCACGCCACCGAGGACGGCGTCACCGTCTTCGCCGACTGATCCGACGCGCCTCGCACGCCCCGCCCGCGATCCCCTCCGACCGCGCGGCGGGGTCCTTCCGCACCCGGTGCGTCAGTCCAGCTGTACGGAGGCACGCAGCGGGTCCCGCAGGTCCGTCCCCTGCGAGAGCCAGCGCTCCTGGAGTTCCTGCGCACCCTTGACCCGCTTCCAGGCGGCCTCGTTGTGCGTCATCGGCAGCAGCGGCAGGAAGCGCACCGGGTCCATCGGTGCATCCAGCTCCAGATCCCCGACCAGGCCACCCGGCTCGGCGACCAGGACGGAGCTGAAGGGGGCCCCGTCCCACAGCGGCTGTCCGAGGTCCAGCGATGCCCCGGGGGCCACGATCAGCCCTTCGACCTGCGGCGAGGCCGCGAGGACCGCGAGGGGCCGCAACACCTGGTCGGTGTCGGCGAGTCCCACCCGTACGGAGAGGATCAGTTCGGCGCGCGGGCCCTTCACCGGGTCGGCGAGGGGTGACGTCGGGTCGGCCATCGGCTGGGCGGACATACCGAGTGTGGCGTAGCGCACCACATCGCCGTCGATGAAACGGAGCACCTCGATGCGGTCCGTGCCGAGGAACGTCACATCGGCGCGTGCGTCCGGCTCCCCCAGCGCCGTACGCAGCCGGGCCTCGACCAGATCAAGAATTTCTCCCATGCCGCGAGCATAGAACGCGTAGCGAACGGGCAAAGGAAGGGATTGGCTCCTCACCTGGCTGATAGCCTGGGGCGTCGGTCGGGACAGCACGCAAAGCGTCGCTCTCAGTCCTGACACCACGTGATCCCCTACGGGGGACCGGCCGGAGGAGGTGGGGCTGCGGTGGATCCAAGTCGACCGTGCAGTACCAACCGCCCTTCCGCACCACGCCTTCCTTCTGTGATCTGACGCCCTCCCCGGACGTCACCACGGCAGTTCGCGCACCGGAAGAGCCCTCGTTTTTGCCTGTCTGTAGCGAACGCCGTCATCGTGCCCACGCGGTGCCGCCCGCTTTGCGGACGTGAGCGCACGTCCCCATTCCGGGCAGTTCCACGTGTCCGCCGACGGCCCTCCGTGAAGAGGAGCCAGCCATGTCGATGATCCGTGACCTGCGCGCCGCCGTGCGCCCGTCCCAGCGCAAGAGCAACACCCCGTACAGCAGCTACGACGCCACCCGTGACCCGTCCGCCTCCAGCGCCGTCGTCGACTGCGCGGTCTACCGGGACGGACGCCGGGTCACCGAGGCCTCCTGCCAGACACCGCACGAGGCGATGCTGCGGGTGCGGGAGGAGGGCGGCTTCGCCTGGATCGGCCTGCACGAGCCGACCGAGGAGGAGTTCGCCGGTATCGCCCGGGAGTTCGGCCTCCACCCGCTCGCCGTCGAGGACGCGGTCCACGCACACCAGCGGCCCAAGCTGGAGCGGTACGACGACACGCTCTTCACCGTCTTCAAGACGATCCACTACGTCGAGCACGCCGAACTGACCGCGACCAGCGAGGTCGTCGAGACCGGCGAGGTGATGTGCTTCACCGGGCGGGACTTCGTGATCACCGTCCGGCACGGCGGCCAGGGTTCGCTGCGCGCTCTGCGCCACCGCCTCCAGGAGGATCCCGAACTGCTCGCCAAGGGCCCCTCCGCCGTGCTGCACTCCATCGCCGACCACGTCGTCGACGGCTACATCGCGGTGGCGGCCTCGGTGCAGGACGACATCGACGAGGTGGAGATCGATGTGTTCTCCACTCCCGCCAAGGGAAGCCCGCGCGGATCGGACGCGGGCCGCATCTACCAGCTGAAGCGCGAGGTGCTGGAGTTCAAGCGCGCCGTGTCGCCGTTGCTGCGGCCGATGCAGCTGCTGAGCGAGCGCCCCATGCGACTGATCGACCCCGACATCCAGAAGTACTTCCGCGATGTGGCCGACCACCTGGCCCGGGTGCACGAAGAGGTCATCGGCTTCGACGAGTTGCTCAACTCGATCCTCCAGGCCAATCTGGCGCAGGCGACCGTCACGCAGAACGAGGACATGCGCAAGATCACGTCCTGGGCGGCCATCATCGCCGTACCGACGATGATCTGCGGCGTCTACGGCATGAACTTCGACCACATGCCCGAGCTGGAGTGGACGTACGGCTATCCGATGGTCCTGGGGCTCATCGGCGTCGTCTGTTTCTCCATCCACCGCACCCTCAAGCGCAACGGCTGGCTCTGACGGGGTCTCCCATAGAGTTCGCGTATGACTGCTTCTGACGTGTTGCTTGCGCGGGCTCTCGTCGAGGAGGCCACCAAGAAGTCCGGCCTCGTCTGGGTGCGGGGCACCGGCCCCTCCCGGGCGCTGTGGCACGTGTGGCACGAGGGTGCGGCCGTGCTCGTCGGGGACGGTCCGGGGGAACAGCCGCTCCCCGCCGGGCTGGACGCCGGTGCCACCGCCGAGGTGACCGTACGCAGCAAGGACAAGGGCGGCAGGCTCGTGGCCTGGAGTGCCGCAGTCACGGTGCTGGAGCCGCGATCCGAGGAGTGGGAGGCTGCGGTCGGCGAGCTCAAGGGCAAACGGCTGAACGCCCCGGACGCCGAACAGCTGACGGAGCGCTGGGCCCGTGAATGCCGGGTCCTGCGGCTGACGCCCGGCGCCACCCGCACCGACCTGCCGGACACCTCGCTGGCCGCGCGGCCGCTGCCCACCGCTGCGACCACCCGGCGGACGGCGCCCGCGGCTCTCCCCCGGCTGCTGCTGAAGCGCCGGGGGAAGCGCTGACCTGCCGCAGGACCGTACGGACCGCCGGCTCCGTCAGCCGGAGGACCTGGGCAGCTCGCCGCCGTAGTCGACGGTCTCGTCCTCGGCCGGCTCCTCCAGCGGGAAAGCCTTGCCCCAGTCGGCGAGGGTGACGGTGCCACCGCCTCCGCCGCGGGCCACCCGAAGGGGGTACGGAGTGCTCTCGAGGGAGACGTCCAGTGCTCCCCCCTCACCCTTTCCGCCCATGATCTGCACGGTGCGCACCCCGCCGATCGTGTCCCGAGCGCCCTTGTTGATCTTTCCGTGCAGTGCCAGCAGCCCGTCGAGGAGCGTCTCCTTCTCCGTGAAGCCGCGCATCTGCTGATAGGTGGGATCGTCCTCGGGGACCTTGACGTACTTGTTCCGGAGCTTGTCGGCGGCCTGGTCGCTCTCGTCGTCGGCCTTGTCGTCCTTCCAGAAGCCCGCGTCGGCCTTGAGGTAGAGCTCGTCGCCGATGCGCAGCAGATCGAAGGTGTTGCGCTCCGAGACGACCGATCCCGTGCCGCCCTTGCTGCTGAGCTGCATGTTCAGGGTGTACGTCCCGCCCTTGCTGACCAGTTTGCCGGTGAGCCGCACCGCGTCCGCGGCGCTGGCGGCGGCCCGCGCCTTCTTGTCGATCTGTGCGGCGGTCAGCTTGCCGACGCCGTTGGTCCCCTTGTCCGGGTCCTCTCCCGCACAGGCCGTGAGCGCGGCGGTCAGCCCCGCGCAGAGCACCACGGCGGAAACGGCCCGGCGACGGGCCCGGACGGCAGGGGCGGAAGAGGTCACTGGCGCACTGCCTCTCATCTGTGTGTCGGGGGATGGCAGACGGCAGCGTACCCGTGCCGCGTACACCGTTCGGCGGGGCGCCTTACGGACGGTCCGCCAAGGCGTCACGGACCGGCACGGGCTAGCCTGATCACGGCGAATGAGGACGTGAGGGACGGACGGAGGCGCACAGGATGGCGGCAGGCACCCCCAGGGTCTTCGTCTCCCATCTCTCCGGCGTACCGGTGTTCGACCCGAATGGTGATCAGGTCGGCCGGGTCCGGGACCTGGTGGCGATGCTCCGGGTCGGCGGCAGGCCCCCGCGTCTGCTCGGCATGGTCGTCGAAGTCGTGAGCCGGCGGCGCATCTTCCTGCCGATCACCCGGGTGACGGGAGTCGAGTCGGGCCAGGTCATCACCACCGGTGTGGTCAACATGCGGCGCTTCGAGCAGCGCCCGACCGAGCGACTCGTCCTCGGCGAGTTCCTCGACCGGCGCGTGCGCCTCGTCGAGACGGACGAGGAGGTGACCGTCCTCGACGTCGCCATCCAGCAGCTCCCCGCACGCCGCGACTGGGAGATCGACAAGTTCTTCGTACGCAAGGGGAGGGGCGGGGCCCTGCGCCGCAAGGGCGAGACGCTGACCGTGGAGTGGTCGGCCATCAGCGGCTTCTCCCTTGAGGAGGACGGGCAGGGCGCCGAGAGCCTGGTGGCTACCTTCGAGCGGCTGCGCCCCACCGATGTCGCCAACGCCCTGCACCATCTGACGCCCAAGCGCCGGGCCGAGGTCGCCGCGGCGCTGGACGACGAACGGCTCGCCGACATCCTGGAGGAGCTCCCCGGTGACGACCAGGTGGAGATCCTCGGCAAGCTGGAGGAGGACCGCGCCGCGGACGTCCTGGAGGCGATGGACCCGGACGACGCGGCCGACCTGCTCTCGGAGCTGCCGGAGGCGGACAAGGAACGGCTGCTGGCCCTGATGCGGCCGGACGACGCCGCCGACGTCCGGCGTCTGCTGGCGTACGAGGAGCGGACCGCGGGCGGCCTGATGACGACCGAGCCGATCATCCTGCGGCCCGACGCGACGGTCGCGGACGCGCTGGCCAGGGTGCGCCAGCAGGACCTGTCCCCCGCCCTGGCCGCGCAGGTGTACGTCTGCCGGTCCCCGGACGAGACCCCCACCGGAAGGTATCTGGGCACCGTGCACTTCCAGCGGTTGCTGCGGGACCCGCCGTTCACCCTGGTGAGCTCGATCGTCGACAGTGATCTCGTCCCCCTGACGCCGGACACCCCGCTGCCCGCCGTGACCAGCTACCTGGCCGCGTACAACATGGTCTCGGTGCCCGTGGTGGACGAGAGCGGATCGCTGCTGGGCGCGGTGACCGTCGACGACGTGCTGGACCACCTGCTCCCGGAGGACTGGCGCGAGACCGACTTCCAGGGCGAGGAGGAGGGGATCGCCGGTGGCCGCTGAGGACCGCGCGCGGGCCGTACCGACGGGCGCTTCGGGCATCGTGCGCCCGCCGCGGCCCCGGCTCGACCAGCCGAAGGCACCGCGGCGCCGGCTGCTGCCCGCGTACGACCCCGAGGCGTTCGGCCGGTTCTCCGAGCGCATCGCCCGCTTCCTGGGCACCGGGCGGTTCATCGTATGGATGACGCTGATCATCATCCTGTGGGTGGTGTGGAACATCTTCGCGCCGCCGGACCTGCGGTTCGACGAGTACCCGTTCATCTTCCTGACGCTGATGCTGTCGCTCCAGGCGTCCTACGCGGCCCCTCTGATCCTGCTCGCCCAGAACCGCCAGGACGACCGCGACCGGGTCACCCACGAACAGGACCGCAAGCAGAACGAGCGCTCCATCGCGGACACCGAGTTCCTCAGCAGGGAGATCGCGGCGCTCCGGATGGGCCTCGGCGAGGTCGCCACCCGTGACTGGATCCGCTCGGAGCTGGAGGCGATGGTGAAGGACATGGAGGAGCGGCGGCTCTTCTCCACGGCCGAGAGTGACGAAGGCGACCGCGGAGGGGCTACCCGCCCGTAGGGACCGGCGCCGTACCTCCCTCCCGTCGCCCACCACCACCCTTTCAAAGAGCGCTGCGCGCACCCGTACTATCAAGGTATGGCTACGGAAGACGCGGTGCGCGAAGCACTGGCGACAGTGAACGACCCGGAGATCCACCGACCGATCACCGAGCTCGGCATGGTGAAGTCGGTCGAGATCGATCCTGACGGTGTGGTCGCTGTCACCGTGTATCTCACGGTTTCCGGCTGCCCGATGCGCGAGACGATCACCAAGAACGTGACCGACGCGGTGGCCCGTGTCGAGGGCGTGTCGCGGGTCGAGGTCACGCTCGACGTGATGAGCGACGAACAGCGCAAGGAGCTCGCCTCGTCGCTGCGCGGCGGCACGGCGGAGCGCGAGGTGCCGTTCGCCAAGCCCGGCTCCCTGACCCGGGTCTACGCGGTGGCGTCCGGCAAGGGCGGCGTCGGCAAGTCCTCGGTGACGGTGAACCTCGCGGCGGCGATGGCTGCCGACGGACTCAAGGTAGGCGTGGTGGACGCGGACATCTACGGGCACAGCGTGCCCCGGATGCTCGGCGCGGACGGCAAGCCCACCCAGGTCGAGAACATGATCATGCCGCCGTCCTCGCACGGCGTGAAGGTGATCTCCATCGGGATGTTCACCCCGGGCAACACCCCGGTGGTGTGGCGGGGCCCCATGCTGCACCGCGCCCTGCAGCAGTTCCTCGCCGATGTGTACTGGGGCGACCTGGACGTCCTGCTGCTCGACCTGCCGCCGGGCACCGGTGACATCGCGATCTCCGTGGCACAGCTCGTGCCCAACGCCGAGATCCTGGTCGTCACGACCCCGCAGCAGGCCGCTGCCGAGGTGGCCGAGCGCGCCGGCTCCATCGCCGTACAGACCCACCAGAAGATCGTCGGCGTCGTCGAGAACATGTCGGGCATGCCGTGCCCGCACTGCGACGAGATGGTCGACGTGTTCGGTTCGGGCGGTGGACAGCGGGTCGCCGACGGGCTGACGAAGACGGTCGGCGCCGAGGTACCGGTACTCGGGTCGATCCCCATCGACGTACGGCTGCGTGAAGGCGGTGACGAGGGCAAGCCCGTCGTCCTGTCCGACCCGGACTCCCCTGCGGGCTCCGCGCTGCGGTCCATCGCGGAGAAGCTGAGCGGCCGTCAGCGCGGCCTGTCCGGCATGTCGTTGGGTCTGACCCCGCGCAACAAGTTCTGACCGTCGCACGGGTGGGGCGGCCTCCACAAGGGGCCGCCTCCCACCCGTCCGTCGCTCAGCCCTCGTACGAGGCGATGTCGCCGATCACCGAGAATCCCAGGCCATAGGCGCTCATGCCGCGCCCGTAGGCGCCGATGTGCACCCCGTCGGGGGCCGA
Source organism: Streptomyces sp. NPDC005791 (assembly GCF_042871485.1). Classification (NCBI taxonomy): domain Bacteria; kingdom Bacillati; phylum Actinomycetota; class Actinomycetes; order Kitasatosporales; family Streptomycetaceae; genus Streptomyces; species Streptomyces sp. NPDC005791. The sequence continues at coordinate 868,119 of NZ_JBIAIP010000001.1, read as the reverse complement.
GCCCGCGAGCACCCAGCCGAACTCCGACTCGCGGTAGTGGAAGTCCACCGGCACGCCGTCCACCGGGAGGGACAGGGTCGACCAGGGCGCCTGGCCCAGGTCATCCGCGAGTTCGAACGCGGTTTCGGTCTGCTGCTTCAGCCATTCGCCACGCAGGGTGTGGTCCATCTGCGGGGGCCAGGTGCAGTCCAGCAGGCCGGAACCCGCCAGCCAGGCCGCCGACGAGACCGTGGTGGCGTCCAGCACCCCCGTACCGTCGTCGCTGTGCCGTACGGGACTGCTGCCCACGGTCACGACCACCGCGAAACGGGCCTTCTCCGCCCCCGCGTCGGCCCGTACGACGGGCTCCTCGCCGTGCCCGGTGGAACCGTGCTGCACCGTGTCGTCCGCCGCGGCGGTGACGTGCATCAGCCAGCGCGGACCTGCGAAGGCATCGTCCAGCCCGTACCAGGGGAACGGCGCCTTGAGATAGCCGTCGACCGTACGCCGGGTCGCCGGCACCCCCTCTGCGGTGACTGCGCTGGGCGCACCGTCCGCCCCTACCCGACTCGTCGTCTCCATCTGCCCGGCCGCCTCCTGATCTTTCACCGATCCGGCGCGGCCCTCCCCCCATGGGCATGGGCAATCTCGCTACCGGACAGATGGAGAATAGCCATACCGTCCGGACGAGTCGGGATTGACCGGTCTCAGGTGGCGTCTGCGTCGAAGGGCGGGCGCTCGTCCTTGGCCGGCCGCGCGGGCTTCTTGAGGAGGTCGGGCGTGGCTGCGGCACCGGCCGCCGCAGCCGTGCCGGACGTCGCCGCGGCGGTCGACGAGTCGCTCTCCCGGCCGTTCACCGCGTCGGTGACCTCGGCCATCTCCTTGCGCAGGTCGAAGCTCTCCCGGATCTCCTTGAGCCCCAGGTCGTCGTTGCCGTCCATGAGCTGCTTGCGGACGAACGTCTTGGGGTTGAGGTCCTCGAACTCGAAGTCCTTGAACTGCGGTCCGAGCTCCGAGCGGATGTCCTCCTTGGCGCTGTCCGAGAACTCACGGATCTTGCGGATGGTGCGCGTGACGTCCTGGATGACCTTCGGCAGCTTCTCCGGGCCGAATACGAGCACGGCGAGAACGACGAGCGTCAGCAGCTCGAGTGCGCCTATGTCATTGAACACCTTGCTGCTCCTCGTGTTCTCTGCGTGGTCTCCGCGTGTTCACCGCCGCCAGGTCATCAGGGGCCCGGACCGCTCCACGGTACCCGGCGAAGCTGTCCGCGCGGTACCTGCCGGTGGACGTCAGGTGCCGCTCGCCGAACCCAACGTCAACGTCATGGAGAGGTCCTTGCCGCCACGGGTCAGGGCGAGCTCGAGCCGGTCACCGGGGCGGTGGGCGCGGATCTTGACGATCAGTTCCTCGCCGCTGTGCACCCGGTGGCCCTCCACCTCGGTGATGATGTCGCCCTGCCGGATGCCCGCCTCGTCGGCCGGGCCCCCTTCCGTCACCGCGGCTCCGCCGTCGGCCGCCTTGCCCCCGACCTTGGCTCCGTCGCCGGTGAACTCCATGTCGAGCGTGACGCCTATCACGGGGTGGGTGGCCTTGCCGGTGCTGATCAGCTCCTCGGCGACGCGCTTGCCCTGGTTGATCGGTATCGCGAAGCCGAGGCCGATGGAGCCGGACTGGCCCCCGTCGAGCGCGGATCCGCTGTCGGCGGCGCGGATGGCGCTGTTGATGCCGATGACACGGGCGTCGGCGTCGACCAGGGGGCCGCCGGAGTTGCCCGGGTTGATCGGGGCGTCGGTCTGCAGGGCGTCGACGTAACTGACGTCGGTGCCGTCGCCCTTCTCACCGCCTGCGGTGATGGGCCGCTGCTTCGCGCTGATGATGCCCGAGGTGACCGTGTTGGACAGGTCGAAGGGTGCGCCGATGGCCACGACGGGGTCGCCCACCCGCACGTTGTCGGAGTTCCCGAGGGGCAGTGGCTTGAGGCCCGAGACGCCGGTCACCTTGACGACGGCCAGGTCGTATCCGCTGTCCTTGCCGACGATCTCGGCCGACGCGCTCTCCCCGCCGCTGAACGTCACGGTGATGTCGCCCGTGGAGCCCGCTGGGGCGACCACATGGTTGTTGGTGAGGATGTGGCCCTTGTCGTCGAGGACGAAGCCGGTGCCGGTGCCGGACTCGTCGGAGCCGTTGACGTGCAGGGTGACCACGCTGGGCAGCGCGCTCGCGGCGATACCCGCGACGCTGTCGGGTGCCCGGCCGCCGTCGTCCCGGCCGGACTGGGGCAGTTCCACCGTGGTCAGGCCGCCGTTGCGCTCGACGTAGGCACCGATCCCGCCGCCGATCCCACCGGCTACGAGGGCCAGCAGCGCGGCCCCGGCGAGCACCGAGCCCCGACGGCGGCCCTTGCGCGGCCGGGAGTCCTGGCCCTGGACGGGACCGGGGTGGCTCAGTGTCTGCTGCTGGGGTGCGCCCCACGGGTCGTACCGCAGCCACTGCGAGGGCTGCTGCTGGGTCTGCTGGGCCGGTACGGCCGGCTGGGAGACCTGGGGGGCCGTGTGCTGCTGAGGCGTCGTGTGCGGCGCGGGCGGGGGCGCCCAGGCCTCGGTGTGCGCCTGACCGCCCGGCGCCGGAGCGGGGGCGGGGAAGGGCGCCGCCAGGCCGTGGCCGTTCGTCCCCGCGTACGGCGGCGTCACCGGCGGTACGGGGGTCCCGTGGGCCGGGGTCGCCACCGGACGCTGCACGGGCGGCGCGGGCGCCCACGGCCCCGGGCCGCCGTAAGGCGGGGTGCTGTACTCGTCGGGCGCGTGCAGCGGCTGCGCACGGTGCGCGAGCGGCTCGGCGACGGGCGGTGCCGGAGCGGCCGGCGGGGCGGCGTCTGCCGGGGCCGGCGCGTGCGGCCCGGCTGTCGGTGGCACGGATGCTGCCGACGGCGCCGAGGCGGCCGGTGGGGCCGGGCGGAAATCCCCGTCCAAGGGCTCGACGGTGAGCGGCTCTCCCGCCGCGGCCGTCTCCGAGGGAGCGGGTTCCGTCACACCCGGGTCGGCGACGGCCACCGCGTCCTCCGGCCCGTCGGGGCGGCTCCGTTCCGCAGAGGGACGGCTCCACCACTTCGTCTTCGGCCCGCTGGGCTTCCCGTCGTCCATGCTCTCCCCGCAACTGGCCCTTGCACGCCCCACAGAGGCGTCCCTCCCGGAATTCAACCAGGTTTGCGAATCCGCGCGCAGGGCCCTGGTCAGCGCAGCGGGGAAAGCGGCATCGCGTGGTCGTGCGGCGGCGGGGCGGAAGCCGTCGCGGAGGGCGCGGACGGCACCGAGCGGGCCACTCCGCCACCGATGCGGTCGTCGAGCGCGGCCGAGTACAACGGGCCGGCGTCGGTCGGGCGTATCAGCGGTGGCACGGTCACGTTCAGCACCGGGTAGGCGAAGGTACCGCCGCCGGTGAGCGTCGAGGTGCTCAGCAGCGAGGGGGCGGAGGCGAGCACGGGCCGGGCGGACGAGGACGGTGTGGCGCCGGGCCCGGCCGTCCGGTCAGCTCCGACGGCGAGGGCCCCGCCGCCGCTGCGGCTGGCCGCGACGCCGGTACCGCCGGTGCGCTCCTCGGCGCCGAGCGGAGTCGCGTTGGTGCCCGCGCCCTCTGCGCTGACCGGGGCCTCGGGGCCGTAGTCGAGCGGGAGGGATCCGCCCAGCGCGATGGCCGCGAGCGAGACCGCGCTGGCCGCGACGAACGCGAAGCGCCGGGCCCGCCAGGGCGAACGGTCGGCGTCCCGGCCCACCTCGTGGATACGGAAACCGGAGCCGGACGCGCCGCCCGGCAGCACGGCCGCCGAGCCATGAGCGGAAGGGAGGTATCCGAAGTCGTCGAGCCGCGAGCGCCCCGGTTCCGAGGGCCCGCCGGGCTGCAGCACGGGAAAGACGCCGTTCCCGAAACGCAGGCCGCCGTTCATGCCGTCGCCCGGACCGCCGTCACCACCGCTGGGACCCCCTGGGAGGCCCTGCAGGCGGGCGAGGAACCCTTCGGAGGGCGAAGGGGCCGCCGATGTCGCGAAGGCGCTCTTCAGCCGCCGTTGGGCGTCGGCCTCGGCCTTGCACCTGGCGCAGGTCGCCAGATGGGCCAGGACCCGCTCGCGCGCGTCGTGTTTGAGCTCGCCGTCGACCAACGCGGCGAGCCGGTCCCCCAGATGTTGCTCCGCGGGGGTCGGACCTGTGCCGCTCACGACGTTCCGCCCTCCCCCGCGAGGACCGCGTCCGCGAGGGAACGCTGCTCGGCACGGGCCTCGGGCGAGCGGTGCTGGAGCGCCTTGCGCAGGTGCGAACGGCCGCGGTGGATACGGCTGCGCACCGTACCGAGCTTGACGCCGAGCGTCGCGGCGATCTCCTCGTACGAGAGTCCCTCGATGTCGCAGAGCACGACCGCGGCACGGAATTCGGGCGCGAGGGTGTCCAGCGCCTGCTGGACGTCCGCGTCGAAGTGGGTGTCGTTGAAGACCTGCTGCGGGGACGGCTCCCTGCTGGGCAGCCGCTCGGCCGCGTCGTCGCCGAGTGAGTCGAAACGGATCCGCTGCTTGCGGCGGACCATGTCCAGGAAGAGATTCGTCGTGATCCTGTGCAGCCAGCCCTCGAAGGTGCCGGGTGTGTAGGTCGACAACGACCGGAAGACGCGCACGAAGACTTCCTGGGTGAGGTCCTCGGCGTCGTGCTGGTTACCCGTCAGCCGGTAGGCGAGGCGGTACACCCGGGCGCTGTGCGTGCTGACGATCTCTTCCCATGAGGGCGGGGTCCACGCCTGGGAATCCGCATCGGAGGCGAAGGTCGCGGTCGGTGCGGAAACGTTGGAAGAACGGTCAGCGGTGTTGGTCACGGATTTCGGCTCACCCGCCGACCTGAGAAAACGCCGCAGCGCACCTCTCCGATCCACAGGCGCAGCCGCACCTCCCCTATCGGCTCTGGTGGTGTCCAGTGGAGCCCCTACCATAGCCACCTCGCCCGTTAGCTCCGGATAAGCCTTTTGCCTGCTGGCGCCCCCGGTGTTCCCGGGAGCAAGGGGCACATTCCGGGCCGGGTCGTGGGGCCCGGTCCACGTGTTGCCCTCCGCCTCTACCTAACGCTTGGTCCCATCTGCGGGTTCCCATGTGCAGCGGATACAGTCACCGTTGCGCCAACTACGGGGACAGGAGAGCGTCATTACCGCCAACCGGCAGACGAGCTGGGCATTCGCCGACGCCTTTGTCGCCGAGGAGGAAGCGCTGCTCTGGGCCCGGGACCGGGCCCAGGAGACAGGGCTCCGCCCGGTGTCGTCAGGCACCGGTGCGGCATTGCGCCTGCTCGCTGCCACCGCCGACGCCAAAGCGGTGGCCGAGATCGGCACCGGAACCGGCGTGTCCGGCATCTACCTGCTGCAGGGCATGCGCCCGGACGGCGTGCTGACCACCGTCGATCCGGAGCCCGAACGCCAGCAGTTCGCCCGTGAGGCGTTCCGCGCGGCGGGCTTCGCCACGAACCGGGCCCGCTTCATCCCCGGGCGCGCCCTCGACGTACTCCCCCGGCTGGCGGACGGCGGCTACGACCTCGTCTTCTGCGACGGCGACCGGCTCGAGAGCCTGGACTGCCTCGCTGAATCGTTGCGCCTGCTCCGGCCGGGCGGCCTGGTCTGCTTCGAGGGTGTCTTCGCGGACGGCCGCACGATCGACTCCGCCGCTCAGCCGGCCGAGGTACTGCGCCTTCGTGAACTGCTGCGGGCCGTGCGCGAGAGCCAGGAGCTCATGGCCACGCTGCTGCCGGTGGGCGACGGGCTGCTGTGCGCGGTCCGGCGCGGCTGACCGCGCGGCCCCTGACACGTCCCCGGGGTCCTGCCCCGGACGCACCACTGCCCCGGCACGGATTCCGTGCCGGGGCAGTGGTGAAGTGTGGGCGCCTCCGCCTCAGCCGACGACCTTCTTCAGCGCGTCACCGAGTGCATCGGCCTCGTCCGGAGTCAGCTCGACGACAAGCCGACCGCCGCCTTCGAGCGGAACGCGCATGACGATGCCCCGCCCCTCCTTTGTCACCTCGAGCGGGCCGTCGCCCGTCCGCGGCTTCATGGCCGCCATGCTCGTTCCCCTTCCTGAAACCAGCTCATCGCAGCCGGCGGCTCCATGACAGGCGCTGCCTCACCGGCGTCGAACACAATGCTTCCTCCGCATTATCCCGCATCACAGACCCCGATGACCAACATCGGCCGGCATCGCTTGCGCAACGCGCTCTCTCATAACCACCCAATTCGGCGATCCGGCTGCGATACTGCGCCGCCTTCGACCCTCAGCCGAGGTCCAATCGTTAGACGCAGGTCACATGTGCGGGTCGCCCGGAGTCCGCCATGCTTGCCTCGACAGGCACGAAGCCGGACCCGTAAGGAGACCCCGCAATGGCCGACATGGCCGGCACCACGGCTGACACGGTGCTCACGGACGTGAGCGACGGGCTCGCGACGATCACGATCAACCGCCCCGACGCGATGAACGCCATGAACACCGCCGCCAAGGTCGCGCTCCGCGACGCTCTCCGGGCGGCCGCGGACGACCCCGCCGTGCGGGCGGTCCTCCTCACCGCGACCGGGCGCGCCTTCTGCGTCGGCCAGGACCTCAAGGAGCACGTCGCCAAGCTCTCCGAGGCCCGCGAGTCGGACGGCAACGCGCTGAGCACGGTGCGGGAGCACTACAACCCCATCGTGCGCACCCTCACCGAGATGGAGAAGCCCGTGGTCGCGGGGGTCAACGGGGTCGCGGCGGGGGCGGGCTTCGGGTTCGCGCTCGCCGCCGACTACCGCGTGGTCGCCGACACCGCCACCTTCAACACGTCCTTCGCGGGCGTCGCGCTGACCGCCGACTCCGGCGTGTCCTGGACCCTGCCCCGGCTGATCGGCGCGAGCCGCGCCGCCGACCTGCTGCTCTTCCCCCGCTCCATCTCCGCCCAGGACGCCCATGAGCTGGGCATCGCGAACAAGGTGGTGCCCGCGTCCGACCTGGCGAAGGAGGCACACGCGGTGGCCCGCGCCCTGGCGGACGGCCCGACGGTGGCGTACGCGGCTCTGAAGGCCTCCATGGCGTACGGCGCCGGGCACACGCTCGCCGAGACGCTGGAGAAGGAGGACGAACTCCAGACGAAGGCGGGCGCCTCGCAGGACCACACGATCGCGGTCGAGGCGTTCCTCGCGAAGCGGACGGCGAAGTATCTCGGCAGGTAGGACTACCGGCCGCCGCCCCGGGCCACGCAGTCGGCCAGGTGGTCGTCCACCAGGCCGCAGGCCTGCATCAGGGCGTAGGCCGTGGTGGGGCCGACGAAGCGGATGGAGCGCTTCTTCAGGTCCTTGGCGAGCGCGGTGGACTCCGGGGTGACCGCCGGGACGTCACCGAGGGTGCGGGGGGCCGGCCGCGTGGCCGGGTCGGGTGCGTACGACCAGATGAGCGCGTCCAGTTCGCCCTCGCCCCAGCCCGCCAGCACCTTGGCGTTGGCGAGCGTGGCGTCGATCTTCGCGCGGTTGCGGATGATGCCGGCGTCGGCGAGGAGCCGTTCCTTGTCGGCGTCGGTGAACTCCGCCACCGCGGAGATCTTGAATCCGGCGAACGCGCTGCGGAAGCCTTCGCGGCGGCGCAGGATCGTCAGCCATGAAAGACCCGACTGGAACGCCTCCAGGCAGAGCCGCTCGAAGAGGGCGTCGTCGCCGTGGACGGGGCGGCCCCACTCGGTGTCGTGGTAGGCGAGATAGTCCTCGGTGGACAGGCCCCACGGGCAGCGCGGGCGGCCGTCCGCAGCCGGCTCGGCGCCGCTCACCGCCCACCGTCCTCGTCCTGCGGGCCGTCCTGGGCGGCCGGTGGCTCGCCCGGCCGTTTGAACAGGTCGGGGCCGTTCACCGCGGTCGCCTGGGCCCCGGCGAGCGCCGACTCGAGCTCGGCGATGTGGGCGTCCCGCTCGGCGAGCTCGGCTCCGAGCCTGCCGAGGGCCTCGTCCACGTCCGCCATGCGGTAGCCGCGCACGGCCATGGGCAGCCGCATGGCCTCGACATCGGCACGGCCGACGGGGCGGTTCGCGGGCAGCGGGTCGGTGAGCCGCTCGGGCTCGACGTCCTGCAGCACCGCGCTTCGGCCTCCGCCGACCACCGCCAGGGTGACCGCGGCCACGACGACGGCCATCGTGAGCAGCAAGAACCAGAACACGTGCATCTCCCCGGGAGCGGAATACCTGTCCAGGTCAGATCGTGCCATGAGGGACCGACGGTTAGGGTCGCAGGCGGGCTACAGGGAGGAACCAGGAATGCGAAGCGGGACGCTCAGGCTGGGGCGGCGGGAGTTCGGGCCGCACGAGCCGGTGATCATGGCGATCGTGAACCGGACCCCTGACTCCTTCTACGACCAGGGAGCGACGTTCCAGGACGAACCCGCGCTCTCCCGGGTGGAGCAGGCCGTGGCGGAGGGCGCCGCGATCATCGACGTCGGCGGGGTGAAGGCCGGCCCCGGCGAGGAGGTGACGGCCCAGGAGGAGGCGCGCCGCACGGTCGGCTTCGTCGCCGAGGTACGCCGTCGGCACCCGGACGTCGTGATCAGCGTGGACACCTGGCGGCACGACGTGGGTGAGGCCGTCTGCGAGGCCGGGGCCGACCTGCTGAACGACGCGTGGGGTGGTGTCGACCCGAAGCTGGCCGAGGTGGCGGCGCGGTACGGGACGGGGCTGGTGTGCACGCACGCGGGTGGCGCGGAGCCCCGCACACGGCCGCACCGGACCGTGTACGACGACGTGATGGCGGACATTCTGCGGGTGACCCTGGGGCTTGCCGAGCGGGCCGTGGAGCTCGGGGTGAGACCGGACGGGATCATGATCGACCCGGGTCACGACTTCGGGAAGAACACCCGGCACTCGTTGGAGGCGACCCGCCGGCTGGACGAGATGACGGCCACGGGCTGGCCGGTGCTGGTCTCCCTCTCCAACAAGGACTTCGTGGGTGAGACGCTCGACCAGCCGGTCAAGGAACGCGTGATCGGCACGCTCGCGACGACGGCCGTGTCGGCGTGGCTGGGGGCGCAGGTGTACCGGGTGCACGAGGTGGCCGAGACCCGGCAGGTCCTGGACATGGTGGCGTCCATCGCGGGCCACCGGCCCCCGGCGGTCGCACGCCGGGGCCTGGCGTAGGCCCACCGCACCTGTGCCGTGCCGGGGCCCGGGCGAGGCCGTGGGCCGGGCCCGCACCGTCCGTGCCGACGGAACTGCGCGGACACGGCCCGGGGGCTGTCCTCCGGATCATGCCGGGTGCGCCCCGGACTCCGCTGCCTGGTCCGGCAGTGATCCGGCGGGCTGGTGACGAAGAGCCCTAACGGCCGACCTCCTTCGTCACCAGCCGGACGGCCTCGTCCACGTCGTCCGTGACGTGGAACAGCATCAGGTCCCGCTCGGACGCCTTGCCTCCCGCGACCACCGTGTCCCGCAGCCAGTCCACCAGCCCGCCCCAGTACTCCGTGCCGAACAGGACGATCGGGAAGCGCGTCACCTTGCCCGTCTGCACCAGGGTCAGCGCCTCGAAGAGCTCGTCCAGCGTTCCCAGGCCGCCCGGCAGGACGACGAAGCCCTGCGCGTACTTCACGAACATCGTCTTGCGGACGAAGAAGTAGCGGAAGTTGACGCCGATGTCGACATGTGGATTCAGGCCGGATTCGAACGGCAACTCGATGCCGAGACCCACGGAGACGCCGTTCGCGTCCCGGGCACCCTTGTTCGCCGCTTCCATCGCCCCCGGGCCACCCCCGGTGATGACGGCGAAGCCCGCCTCCACGAGCGCCTTGCCGATCTGTACGCCCGCCTCGTAGTCCGGCCCGCCGGCCGGGGTGCGGGCGGAGCCGAAGACGCTGATCGCGCTGGGCAGTTCCGCCAGCGCGCCGAAGCCCTCCACGAACTCGGACTGGATCCGCATGACCCGCCAGGGATCGGTGTGGACCCACTCGGAGTCGCCCTCGGAATCCAGCAGCCGCTGATCGGTCGTGCCCGGCTGGACCTGGTCCCTGCGGCGCAGTACCGGACCCAGTCGCTGTTCCTCGGGCTTCACCGCGCCCTCGGGAATCTGCGCGCCCTCGGGGATCCGTGCGTCCTCCGGGTTGCCCATGACCTGCTCCCTCCGCCGACCTGCGATGTGGTGTCGCTTCAGCGTAGATCGGCGGAGGTTACGCACGGGGGAATGCGGCGAGTCAGCTGGTGAGCCAGGAGCGGAGGCGCTCCTCGCAGTGCCTGATCCGGTCGATCCGCACGTGCTCGTCCCGCTTGTGGGCGAACAGGGGGTCCCCGGGTCCGTAGTTCACCGCGGGGATGCCCAGGGAGCCGAAGCGGGACACGTCGGTCCAGCCGAACTTGGGCAGGGCCGTGCCGCCGACCGCGTCCATGAACGCCTTGGCCGCCGGGTGCGAGAGACCCGGCATCGCCGCTCCGGAGTGGTCGTCGACGACGAACTCGTCGACGCCGCAGTCCGCGAAGACCTCCCGGACGTGCGCGACCGCCTGCTCGCCCGTGAGGTCGGGTGCGTACCGGTAGTTGACGACCACGGTGCAGGCGTCGGGGATGACGTTGTTGGCCACGCCGCCCTCGATGCGGACGGCGTTCAGCCCTTCGCGGTACTCCAGCCCGTCGATGACCGGCCGACGCGGTTCGTACGCGGCGAGCCGTGCCAGCGCCGGAGCGGCGGCGTGGATCGCGTTGGATCCCATCCAGCCGCGTGCGGAGTGGGCCCGCTCGCCCGCGAAGCGCAGATGGACCCGCAGCGTGCCCTGGCAGCCTCCCTCGACCTCGGCGTCGGAGCCCTCCAGAAGGACGGCGAAGTCCGCTTCCAGCCACTCCGGGTGCGCCTCGGCCACGTGTCCGAGGCCGTTGAGGTGGGCGGCCACCTCCTCGTTGTCGTAGAAGATGAACGTGAGGTCGCGGTTGGGCTCCGGCACCGTCGCCGCGATCCGCAGCTGGACGGCGACGCCCGACTTCATGTCGGAGGTCCCGCAGCCCCACAGCACGCCGTCGTCGTCGAGCCTGGACGGCACGTTGTCCGCGATCGGGACGGTGTCGATGTGCCCCGCCAGTACGACGCGCTCGGCCCGGCCCAGCCGCGTCCTGGCCACGACGTTGTTGCCGTGGCGGTCGACGGTCAGGTGCGGCAGCGGGCGCAGGGCCGCCTCGATGGCGTCGGCGAGGTCCTTCTCCTGCCCACTGACCGACGGGAAGTCGACCAGCCGGGCGGTGAGCTCCGGACCGTCCAGGGCGAGGTCAAGCGTGTGTCCATCCATGGTCACGAGCCTAAGGGACTTGCACCGCGGCCCCGGTCCTACCCTCCAGTACGGTGGGTTCCGTGCCTCGGACCAGCCTCTCACCCCGCCGCAGCCGTCTCTTCCGTGTCACGGCCGCCTTCGCCGTGCTCGTGGCGCTGGCCGGTTACCTTGCCGTGCAATACCTCTCCGGCAACAAGGGCGCGCCCCGCTGCACCGTGGTCTCCGCGGAGGGCGGCGAGGGGCGTACGTACGAGCTGAGCCCCGACCAGGCCGCCAACGCCGCCACGGTCTCCGCCGTCGGCACCGCGCGCGGGCTGCCGGAGCGGGCGGTGACCATCGCGCTGGCGACCGCGCTGCAGGAGTCCGCGCTGCGCAACATCGACCACGGCGACCGGGACTCCCTCGGGCTCTTCCAGCAGCGCCCCTCGCAGGGGTGGGGAACGCCCGCGCAGATCATGGACCCGGTCTACTCGTCCGGGGAGTTCTACGAGCACCTCGCCGAGGTCCCGGGTTATTCAAGGCTGCCGCTGACGGTCGCCGCCCAGCGGGTGCAGAAGAGCGGGTTCCCGCAGGCGTACGCCAAGCACGAGCCGGACGCCGCGTTGCTGTCCGCCGCGCTGACCGGACGCGCCCCCGCCTCCCTGACCTGCTCGCTGTCGGCGGCGGACACCGGGGTGCCCGGGGACGCGGCGGAGGTGCGGTCCGACCTGGTGCGTGCCTTCGGCAAGGACGTGCTGCCCTCCGCCGGATCCGCCGGCGCCTCCGCGGCCGGCCTGGTGTCGGTGCCCGTACGGGCCGAGGGCGAAGCCACGTCCCGGCGTGGCTGGGAGCTCGCCCACTGGGCGGTCGCGCGGGCCGGCGCCCTCCGGATCGAAGAGGTCTCGTACGCGGGCCGGGTGTGGACCACCGACACGGGCTGGCGGACGGAACGTACGGAACATGCGAAATCACTCACCACGACGGTCCGGATGCGGCTCGCTCAGTAGTACGACCCGTCCCTCGTGCGGGTCGCCGGGCGTTCGCCCGGACCCACCTCCACCGCCGCTCCCACACCCTCGCCAGGGGCGCGGATCTCCCTGCGTACAGGCAGCAGTGACGGTTCATCAGGCGACTGCGGACCGCCTCGCGCAACCGGGCTCCCCCGTTGCGGATTATCGGATGCATTACCCAGTCTTTACCTCGGTGCCCCGCAACCTTCCCCGCCCCCGGACCGGTTGTTCAGTGCGTCCGATCGCCGGACAGGCGGACTCCACATCCGCCGCGGAACAGTGACATCCCGTCGAAGGAGCATCATGTCCCTCCCCCTGACCCGCAGGATCGCCCGTGCCGCGCTGCTGATCGCCGCAGGCGCGGCCCCCGTGGTCGGCGCGGCCGGCGCCGCGGGTGCCGCGGGGCTCCCGCAGACCCCCGCACTCGGTGGCCTCACCTCGCTCGACGGTGCCGGACTCGGCAGCACGCTGGACTCCGCCTCGAAGCAGGGCAGCGAGGTGACGAAGGGAACCGGCGGCAAGGTGGTCGGCACGACCCTTCCCGCCGCGGGCAAGACCCTCAAGACGGCCGGCGGCGTGGCGGACGGTGGGCTGACCGGGGGCACCCTCCCCACCAAGAACCTGCCCACCAAGGGCCTGCCGCTCGGCTGATCAGCCGGGACCGCGCCGCACGGACACACGGAGGGGCCGCCGGGGGGCGCCCCCCCCCCGCCCCCCCCGCCCCGGGCCCGGCCCCCCCCGCCCCCCCCCCCCCCGCCCGGCCCCCACCCCCGCCCCCCCCCCCCCCCCCCCCCCCCCCCCCCCCCCCCCCCCCGGGGGCCGGGGGGGGGGCCCCCCCGGGGCCCCCCCCCCCCCCCCCCCGGGGGGGGGCGGGGGGGGCCCCCCCCCCCCCCCCCCCTCCGGCACGTGAAGGGGCCACCGCGTCCCGCAGCCGCTCGGACGGTCCCGAAACGCGCCCTACGACAGCCGCTCGACCGCCGCGTCCACACGCTCGTCCGAGGCCGTCAGCGCGACCCGCACGAAGCGGTCCCCGGCAGGGCCGTAGAAGTCGCCCGGTGCCACGAGGATGCCGAGCTCGGCCAGGTGCGCCACGGTCTCCCAGCACGGCTCGTCACGCGTGGCCCAGAGGTAGAGACTCGCCTCGCTGTGCTCGATCCGGAAGCCGTGGGCCTCCAGCGCCGCCCGCAGCACCGTGCGCCGCCGGGCGTAACGCGCCCGCTGCTCCGCGACGTGCGCGTCGTCGCCCAGCGCCGCGACCGTCGCCGCCTGAACCGGGGCCGGCGTCATCATCCCGCCGTGCTTGCGGATCTGGAGCAGCTCACCGAGGACAGCCGCGTCACCCGCGACGAAGGCCGCGCGGTAGCCGGCGAGGTTGGAGCGCTTGGAGAGCGAGTGGACGGCGACGATGCCCTCGTACGTCCCGCCGCAGACGTCCGCGTTCAGGACGGAGACGGGCTCGGCCTCCCAGCCGAGCTCCAGGTAGCACTCGTCGCTGAAGACCAGCACGTCGTGCTCGCGCGCCCAGGCCACGATCCGGGTCAGTTCGTCCTTCGGCAGGACGCGGCCCGTCGGGTTGGACGGGGAGTTGAGCCAGAGCAGCTTCAGGCCCTGCGGGTCCAGCTCCGTCGGGTCGTCGTAGACGACGGGCTCGGCGCCGCAGAGCCGCGCACCGACCTCGTACGTCGGGTAGGCGAGCCGCGGGTAGGCGACCTTGTCGCCCGAGCCGAGACCGAGCTGGGTCGGCAGCCAGGCGACCAGTTCCTTGGAGCCGACGACCGGCAGCACGTTCTCGTGCGTCACCCCGGCCGCGCCGAGCCTGCGCTCCGTCCAGCCGGTCAGGGCGTCACGCAGCGCCTCGGTCCCCCACACCGTCGGATAGCCGGGGCTGTCCGCGGCAGCGATCAGCGCCTGCTGGATCAGCTCGGGCACCGGGTCGACGGGCGTGCCGACCGAGAGGTCCACGATGCCGTCCGGATGGGCCACGGCCGTCGCCTTGCAGGGCGCGAGCTTGTCCCACGGGAAGACCGGGAGACGGGAGGAGACGGGGACTGCTGCGGACACGGAACTCTGCTTTCTCGTACGGGGGCGTTGCGGCCGGGAAACACCTCGGTCCCGCACGGTGACGAGCCGTACGGGACCGGGCGGCGCTCGTGCGACCGCTTACTGGTTCTGCGGCGGCAGCGCGGCGATGAACGCGTGGTCGCGCTCGATGAGACCCAGCTTGGAGGCGCCACCCGGTGAGCCGAGGTCGTCGAAGAACTCGACGTTCGCCTTGTAGTAGTCCTTCCACTCCTCCGGGGTGTCGTCCTCGTAGAAGATGGCCTCGACCGGGCAGACCGGTTCACAGGCTCCGCAGTCGACGCACTCGTCCGGATGGATGTACAAGGACCGGGAGCCCTCGTAGATACAGTCGACGGGGCACTCTTCGATGCAGGCCTTGTCCTTCACGTCGACACAAGGCTGCGCGATGACGTAGGTCACGCTGTCGTTCCTCCTCGGTAGGGCGTTGGCTCTCGCGCGGGAGCGCGGCGTCGTCGATGCCCGCCCCTAGTATCTCCGTTCCGGGGCACGATCCGAACAGGAGGGGCAGACAGACCTGTGGAATTCACCATCGGCGGACGGCTCGAGGTTCGCATAACACCCGCTGACGTGGGAAAACGGGTGTCCGTACGGCGCGTCGTCGGCACCCCGGGCAAGGGTGCGAAGTTCACCGACACGGTCGGGGTTCTCACATCGTGGGACGACGGAGCGCTGTCCGTCACGACGAGGAACGGCGAAAGCGTCCGCATCGCGGAGTCCACCCTGGTGGCGGGCAAAGTGGTGCCCCCGGCCCCGGCACGCCGCCGTGGCCCCGCCGCCTCCTTCGAGGAACTCGCCCTGGCCACCGCGCGGGCCTGGCAGCCCGTGGAGAGTGAACTCCTGGGCGACTGGCGGCTGCGTGCGGCCGGCGGGTTCACCCGCCGCGCCAATTCCGTGCTGCCGCTCGGCGATCCGGGCCTCCCGCTCGGCGAGGCACTCGGGCACGTCCGGCGCTGGTACGCGCAACGGAACCTGCCGGCCCGCATCCAGACGGCCACGGGCGCCGAGGGCACGCAGGAGCGCCTCTGCGCGGAACTGGAGGAGCACGGGTGGTGGCGTGAGGTCACGGCCGAGGTCCGGATCGCGGCGCTGGCACCGGTCGGTGACCTGGACGCGGATGTCCCGGCCGTGCGGACGGCCAGGAGCACGGACGACGCCTGGCTCTCCCGGTACCAGCGCCACGAGACTCCGGGGCCCCATGTCCTCAGGGTGCTGGGCAGCGGCCCGTCGGTGTGGTTCGCCTCCGTGCCCGGCGACGATCCGGCGGTGCCCGCCGCGATCGGACGCTGCGTGGTGGACGGCCGCTGGGCAGGCTTCATGGCCGTCGAGGTCGGCCCGGAGTACCGTCGCCGGGGCCTCGCCACGGCCGTGATGACGGCGCTGGCCCGCACGGCGCTGGACGAGGGTGCCTCGGCCGCGTGGCTTCAGGTGGAGACGGACAATGACAGTGCCCGCGCCCTGTACGACGGCATGGGCTTCGCCACCCACCACCGCTACCACCACTTCCGGTCCGCGTAGCGGTGACAGCAGCAGGGATACGGGTCACCTATGAGCGCTGAGCACCCCGGCACGGCCCGACGACGGCAGCGGTTCGCCGAGGAGGCGCGCGCCGAACGGCCGGACCTCGCACTGATGTGCCTGCTGCTGGGTGCGGAGGCCTCCCCGCCGTCGCCCGGGGACGCCGATCCGTACGGCATCGACGCGGCGCAGATCGAGCTGGACCGGCTGGCCGGCCTCCTCCCGTACGGAGCCCGCGGCGCCCGCGCGTGGGCGTCCGCGCTCGCCGAGCTGCTCGGCGAGCGCCACGGTTACGCGGGTTCGTCCCAGGACTACCAGCGGCTCGACTCCTCGGTGCTCCAGCAGGTGCTGCGGCGCCGCAGAGGACTGCCCATCCTGCTGTCCGTGGTCTGGATCGAGGTCGCGCGACGGGCCGGGGCCCCCGTGTACGGGGTGGCTCTCCCGGGCCACTACGTGGTCGGGTTCGGCGACCCGGCCGAGCGGGTGCTGGCCGACCCCTTCGCAGGCGGCGCCCCGCTGAGCGGCGAGGAGGCGGAACTGCTGGTGACGGGGGCGACCGGAGCACCGCCGTCGATGATGACGCCGGTGCCCGCCAGACCGCTGGAGACGGTGCTGCGGATCCTGAACAACATCCGTGCCTGGGCCGCGGCGCGCCCCGAGCGCACGGACGTGGCGCTGTGGGCGCTGGACCTCTCCCTGCTGCTCCCCTCGCACCCGGCCAGGCTCCGCTACGAGCGGGCCCAGCTCCTCGTGCAGCGCGGGGAGTTCCTGCGCGGGGCGGCGGAGATGGACGAGTACGCCGAGATCGTCGACGGCATCGAGCCGACGGCCGCCGAGGCCATCCGCCACCGCGCCCAGGCCGCCAGGGCGTTGCTGAACTAGGGCGTGCGCGCGAGCCCCCCGTGATCCGTACGAGAGGCCCTGAGGATCACGGGACGGCCGTCAGAGCACGCAGAACTCATGTCCCTCGGGGTCGGCCATCTCCACGTGGTCGGGCCGGCCCTGCAGCTCGTGCACCTGGATCACCGTGCCGCCGGCGGCCGTCAGCCGTTCCGTCGCCTCGGCGACCCGGGGCCACCTGATCTCCCACGGGGTCTCCCGGCCGCCGCCCGCCTGCACGTCGAGGTGCATCCGGTTCTTCACCGTCTTCGATTCCGGGACCTTCAGGAAGGACAGGCTCGGGCCCGTGCCGTCCGGGTCGGACAGATAGGCGCCGTCGTCCCACTCGTCCTCCGGGACGTCGTGATGGGTGAACCACTCCTCCCAGCTGCCGAACCCGGCGGGCGGTGGCTTCTCCACGTACCCGAGCGCCTGCGCCCAGAAGGCCGCCAGTGCCTTCGGGCGGGCGCAGTCGATCGTCAGGCTCCACCTGGTGGACACAGGGGTCCGTCCCTTCTGCTGGGCCGTACGACGCCGCCCCGGCCGGGTTCCGGGCGGGGGCGGCGTCCTACATGTGCGGCGGAGCCGGTCAGCCCGCGCCGGTCAGGTCGATCGTGACGGTGCGCTCGGCGGGAGTCTTGCCGAGCAGCGCGCCCTGCATGGCCTGGGCCACGTCCGTGGCGCTGACCTGGTGCTGCTTCCCGTCGCCCTTGGTGATCATGATGCCGTCGAAGACGCCGTCCAGCAGGGTGTCGATCGCTTCCCTGTCGTAGACGGGGACCAGCTTGCCGTCGACCGGCTTCATGGACAGGATCTGCGGCAGGGACCTCGCGGGACCGAAGTCGATCTGCTTGGGTCCTGCCTTGATGGTGACCAGCCCGGACATCGCCGGCTCGGCGAACTCCTTCATCGCCCGGTCGAGTTCGGCCTCGGTGATGGTGGGCTCGGTGGCGGCCACCGGCAGTTCGACGACGGCCGGCTCACCTGTCTGGACCTGTGCGCGGTAGGCATCGCGTACGGAGATCATCGACCGGTTGACGTCCAGCGCCTTCCCCGACTTGCCGGGGACGGCCACGGCCTTGTTCGGCTCGAACTTGATCGTGCCGTCGCCGGCGGAACCGGAGACGCCCGCCAGATCCGTCAGTGCGACCCCGAGCTTCTCCTCGTCGACCGGGATCACCGGGTCGGCGGGGCGTGCCCCGCCGAACAGGGAGCCGATCACCGAGACCGGGTTGTAGTCGCTGCCCGCGGCGCCACGGACGGTCTCCTGACTGTCCAGGGTGAGACCGGCCTTCTCCGGGGCGAGCTTCTCCTCCTTGCCCTCCACGGACAGCCGGAGGGGGGCCTTGGCCCGCTCGCCGAGGGCGGCGTCCAGCTTGGCGACCGCTTCCTCCTTCGTGCCGCCGCCGATGTCGACGCCGAGCACGGTGGTGCCCTTGGGGACCTCGGAGTGGTTCATCAGCAGGCCGGCGCCGTAGGCCACGCCGACCAGGACGAAGACGGCCACGCCCAGGAGGACCAGCTTGGAGCGCCCCTTCTTGGCGGGCGGTGCGGGCTTCGGCGCGGGGGCGGGCGCCGGGGCGCCCTTGTCCGCCGGACCGTTGCCGAGGGGCCCCTCGGGCGGCCGGGTGGTGCCGGGTCCGCCCGGGAACACCGAGCGGGGCTCCGCGGGGATGACCGGGATGCCGCTGGTGAGCGTGTCGCCGGAGACATGGCCGCCGGAGCCGGGGGCCGGCGCGGGAGCCTGCGGCGTCAGGATCGCGGTGTCGTCCGACATGCGCGGAGGCACGCCACCGGGGCCGGACGGCCCACCGGGAGTCGCCGCGCCGGGAAACGGGCCGAGGTTCGGTGTCAGCGACGAACTGCCCGTCGCCGGTCCGGTGGTGGGCCCGGAGGGGCCCTGTCCGGCCGGAGGGCGCACGCCGGGGTTCGGCGTGGACCGCGGACCGGCGTCCAGGTCGTCGAGTGCGCTGCGCCCCGGACGGGGGGCGCCGCCGCGGTCGTCGGGACGCTGAGGGCCACCCGGGAAGAGCGAGTCCATCCCGGGCGGTGTCGCGCCACCCGGGTAGGGCGAGTCCATCCCGGGCGGTGTCACGCCGGGGCCACGCCCCGCGCCGGCGGGACCGCCGGAGGAAGCACCACCGGGGCCGGGGCCTCCCCTGCCGGGGCCCGGAGCGGGTGCTCCCGAGGCCGAGGCGGCGGGCGCCGCGCCCGCACCGGGCACGGGGGCGGAGTTCTTGCGCGGGGCGAACCAGTCGCTCCCGCTCTTCTCCCTGGCCGGTTTCCCGGCGGAGGCCTCGGCGGCCGGGCCGCCGTCACGCGCGTCCGCGCCGGGCGCCCCGCCGGACGACGGCGCGGGTGCGCCGGGCCCCGGGATGCTGCCGGTGCGCTCGGCGTCAGGACGCCCACCGGACGGGTCCGTGTCACTCATCGGCGTACGCATGACGACAGGGGGGATCGGACGCGAGCCCGGAATGTTGATCCGGATGCGCGTCGTCAGCGTCGTCTCTGTTCTGGGCTCCTCGGGCTGAGGCGGGTCCGCAGGCTCCGGCGTCTCCTCCGGCCCGTCCTGGGACGGGTGCAGCGACGGATACTGGCGTGATCCGTACGGCGGCGTACCCGAGGGGTACGCGGCTCCGCCGCGCCCCTGGGGCCCGGAGGACGAACTGTCAGTTTCACGACTCAAAGCAGGTTCTCCCGATCGGCTCCGCCGCCCGTACTTCCCCCGTGCCGCAGGCCAGGGGACGGCTCGGCGCGCGCACCACCATACTGGCCGCCGCCGTAGGACTCGCCGCGCACGGGGGAAACAAGGATGCACCCACCACCGCGCCGAGAGGCAGACGGGGTGCGGAGATACCCCGTCATCTGCCGGACCGCCCGGTGTCGTTGGCCGGATAAGGCAGTCGCGCCATCGTGGCACACATCACAGCGACGGCCATCCCCCCGAGCATGAAGAGCGCCAGGCCGAGCTCCTCACCGAAGACGTAGTCGCCCTCGGGCCGCCCACCGAGGAGGACGATGACGCCGATGAGCCAGCCCACGGCCGGTGCCAGCGCGCCGAGCTGCGTTCCGGCCACCACCCGGCCGCCGTGGAACACGCCGGCCGACGCGGCGAGCGCCAGCAGCAACCCGCCCGGGAACAGGGCCGCCTGGAGGAGGGTGCCCGCAAGACCGACAGCCGCGCCCAGCACCGCGAGAGCCACGTACAGAGGGATGCGCGCGGGGTTGAGGGGTGCGGCGAGGCCGGTGGGTGCGGGGCTCCTGGGCGGGGCGTTGGTACGCGGTGCCCGCGACGAGGCGCGCTGCCTCTGCCTGCTGCTCATGTCAGTGCTCCTGGTGCGGGGGCCGCGGTCGGCACGCCCGCGAAGAGGTCGTGCTCCCGGCCACCGGCCTCGCCACCCGGCAGACCGCGCACCAACTCGTAGTACTCGGTGGTGAGCACGGGCTGACCCAGGTCGTTCGACAGGGCGAAGAACGGCCCGTCCACGGCGATCTGGGTGGCGTGCGCCCGCATCGCGGCGGTCTTCGCCGCGGCGTACGCCGTACCGTCGATCTCCGTCGTGATCCGCGCGTCGTCCACCACACCGGGTACGTCGTCGATCCCGGCGATGCCCGGGAAGGCGTCGGGGGCGGTCTCCCGCAGCCGCGCGAAGGCCTCCTCGGCCACGGAGCGGGGCACCCGGTTCCAGTAGACCTTCGCGACGGTGTGCGGGGCTCCGGCGCCGGCGTCGTACGCGCGATCCGCGGCCAGGTCGACCGCGCGCATCGCGACGCGGTGCGCCTGGATGTGGTCGGGGTGGCCGTAGCCGCCGTCGGGGTCGTACGTGATCAGGACCTGGGGGCGCAGGGAGCGGATCACCCGGACGAGGTGGCCGGCCGCCTCGTCGAGGCCGGCGGCCCAGAAGGCACCGGGCCGGTCATTCTGCTCGGTGCCCATCATCCCGGAGTCGCGGAAACGGCCGGGGCCGCCCAGGAACCGGTGGTCGGCGACCCCGAGTTCCCGCATCGCGGCGGCGAGTTCGCCGATGCGGTGGTCGCCCAGGCCGCCGTCCCGGTCGGCGGCGAGATGCGCGAGGTCCGGTGGGATGACCTCGCCCTCCTCGCCGAGGGTGCAGGTGACGAGGGCGACGTGGGCGCCCTCGGCCGCGTACCTGGCCATGGTGGCGCCGTTGTTGATCGACTCGTCGTCGGGGTGCGCGTGCACCAGGAGCAGACGGCGGGCAGGGAGGTCCTTCATGGGACCACCCTACGAGCAGGCCGCCCTCCGGGCCGAACGCCCCACGGTGTCCGGGGCGCCCGGCGGCGCACCCGTCAGAACTTGATTCCCCCGATCATGCCTGCCACGTTCGACGTCACCTCCGAGATGGTCGGGGCGATCGACGAGCTCGCCATGTAGAAGCCGAGCAACATGCAGACCACCGCGTGTCCGCCCTTCAGTCCGGATTTCCGGATCAGCAGGAAGACGACGATCGCCAGCAGCACCACCGCCGAAATCGAGAGTGCCACGGCGGTTCACCTCCATCAGTACGGTCGGGACGGGCAGCACACATGGAGCCAGCAGGTTCATACCCACCGAGCGCTACGGATCATAACTATCCGTTCCGACGCATTGATCGGGGCACAGCAGCACGAGGGGCGCACGGACCGGCCGGCGCGGACTAGGTTCGGGGCCATGACCTCGAAGAAGCTGTCTTTTCCCCTCCAGCACGCGCGGACCCAGCGGTTCACTCTCGGCGCACCCCGCGCCTTCACCGTCTCACCGGATGGGACGCGGGTGCTCTTCCTGCGGTCGTCCTCCGGCACCGACCGGACGAACCGGCTCCTGGTGCTGGACACCGCGACGGGTGAGGAGCGGATCGCCGCCGACCCCGACGCCCTGCTGGGCGGTTCGGCCGAGAAGCTGTCGCCGCAGGAGAGGGCGCGGCGTGAGCGCACCAGGGAGGGGTCGGCGGGCATCGTGGGGTACGCGGTGGACGACGCGGCCGAGTTGGCGGCCTTCGCGCTCTCCGGCAAGGCGTACGTCGCCGAGTTGCGGGCGGGCACGGCACGCGCGCTGCCGGTACCGGGCCCGGTGATCGACCCGCGCCCCTCCCCCGACGGCCGGCACGTCGCCTACGTCGCGCGGGGCGCGCTGCGCGTCGTGGGGGCCGAGGGCGACGGGGACCGGCCGGTCGCCGAGCCGGAGGACGCGCACACCTCGTACGGCCTGGCGGAGTTCGTCGCGGCCGAGGAGATGAGCCGCTACCGCGGTTTCTGGTGGTCGCCGGAGTCGGACCGCCTGCTGGTCGCCCGGGTCGACGACAGCGCCGTACAGCGGTGGTGGATCGCCGATCCGGCGCACCCGGGGAGCAAGCCCGCGGAGGTGGGCTATCCGGCCGCGGGGACGGCCAACGCGGAGGTGCGGCTCTTCGTGGCGGGGCTGGACGGGACCCGTACCGAGGTTGTCTGGGACCGGTCCCGCTTCCCCTATCTGGCGCGGGTGCACTGGTCCTCGCACGGCGCCCCGCTGCTCCTGGTGCAGGCCCGTGACCAGCGCAGTCAGTTGCATCTGGCGGTGGACGCGGAGAGCGGCGCGACGCGCACGGTACATGTCGACGAGGACGGAATCTGGCTCGATCTTTTCGATGGTGTGCCCGCCTGGGGGCCTGACGGGCGGCTCGTACGGGTCGCCGACGAAGGGGGCGCACGGGTGCTCTCGGTCGGCGACCGGCCGCTCACCAACGGCCAGTTGCACATCCAGGCGGTGCTGGACATCGGGGAGTCGGACATCCTGGTGCAGGCGACCGCGGGCGAGGACGCGGCGGACCCGGAGACGGGGCAGAGCCATGTGTACCGGGTCAACGAGCTGGGCGTGGAGCGCGTCAGCGAGGGCGTCGGGGTGCACTCAGCGGTGCGCGGAGGCGGTGTGACGGTGCTGGTGTCGGCTGCCCCCGAGCGCCCGGGGACGTCCGTACGGGTACTGCGTGACGGCAAGCGGATCGCCACCGTGGCGAACCTCGCGCAGGACCCGGTGCTGACCGCGCGGGTCCAGCTGACGGAGGGGGGCGCACAGCGGATCCCGTGCGCCGTGCTGCTCCCCACCGGATACAAGGAATCAGATGGTCCGCTTCCGGTCCTGATGGACCCCTACGGCGGCCCGCACGGCCGCCGGGTGGTCGCCGCCCACAACCCGCACCTCACGTCCCAGTGGTTCGCGGACCACGGGTTCGCCGTGATCGTCGCGGACGGCCGCGGCGCGCCGGGTCGCTCGCCCGGCTGGGAGAAGGCGGTCCGGGACGATCTCACCCTCACCCTCGACGACCAGGTCGAGGCGCTCCACGCCTTGGCCGGGCGCTTTCCGCTGGACCTGTCGAAGGTGGCCATGCGCGGCTGGTCGTACGGCGGCTACCTCTCGGCGCTCGCGGTGCTGCGGCGCCCCGACGTCTTCCACGCGGCCGTCGTCGGCGCACCGGTGACGGACTGGCGGCTGTACGACACCCACTACACCGAGCGCTATCTCGGCGACCCCGCGACCCGGCCCGACGTGTACGCCCGTAACTCCCTGGTGACCGACGAGGGCCTCTCCGAACCGGCCGACGAAGTACGGCCGATGATGATCGTCCACGGCCTGGCCGACGACAACGTGGTGGTCGCCCACGCGCTGCGGCTCTCCTCCGCTCTGCTGTCCGCCGGCCGCCCGCACGAGGTGCTGCCGCTGAGCGGGGTGACGCACATGACCCCGCAGGAGCAGGTGGCCGAGAATCTGCTGCTGCTCCAGGTCGACTTCCTCAAGCGGTCGCTGGGGCTGCCGCGCGCGTAGCCGGGCTGTCACCAGCCGGGCGGCGGGGACGCGGGCGGCTGCGGGCTGCCGGCTCCGCCGCCCGGGTAGCCGTAGCCGTGGGGACCGCCGCCCGGGTAGCCGTAGCCGGGGGTGCTGCCGTACGGCGGGTAGCCGTGACCGGGCATACCGCCCTGCGGGTAGCCGTAGCCGCCGTACGCCTGGTTCCGTCCGTCTGTGCTCTCGACGCCCCCGCGTGCCAGGACGAGCAGTGCCGCCGCCCCCGCGAGGCCCAGGAGGAACGAGGTGAGCACGCCGAGCTGTTGCTCGGTCCCCACCTCGCCGAAGTGCTCGAGCCACCCGTGGTGGACCGCGCGGGCGATGCCGCACCCACCGGAGACCAGGAGGAATCCGGCGGCGATCATGCCCAGCGGGCGGGCGTGGACGGCGCGGAAGAGCGCGGTCGACGCCACCACCAGGCAGATCACCGCGAGTGCCAGGCTGCTCCAGCCGGGCGGGGTGGCGGTCAGCCCGAGCGTGCGGAGTTCACCGCCGATGTACCAGCCGGGACGGAGCGCGTCGGGCAGCGCGAGGAGCCGGCGGATCTCCCAGGCGGTCATGACGGTCCCCGAGGCGCCGAGCGCCAGGAAGGCCGTGACCCCGGCCCTGCGGCCCGGCCGGGTGGGCAGCGGCTCGGAAGAGCCTTCGGGCCGTCTGCGGCCTGCGGCTCCGGTGACGACGAGCGCGAGGCCGGCGGCCAGCGCGACGAAGGTACCGATGAGGGCACGGGTGCGCAGTTCGTCGCTGAACCGCCCGTCCGTCCAGGACGATCCGATGGTCCAGACTCCCGGCAGCCGCAGGACGGACGTGACCAGTCCGGTGGCCACCAGCGTCGACGCGGCCACCGGGGAGCGCAGCGCGGCGAACAGGGCGAGGACGTGGACGACGAGCAGCACGGGATCCGTTTGCAGGGTGGCCGGCGGGTTCCCGGGGCGCCCGTCCGTGTAACCGGCCCAGTGACGCACCAGGACCCACGGATCGCCGACGGCCCGGAGGTCCCGCACGATCCAGCCCGCGACGAGAGCCGCGAGCACGGCGCACAGCACCGCTCCGGTGATTCTGGCCCCCCGTGTGAGTATCACCCCAGCGATACTCCACCGCGGTCCGCCGAGGGACAAGAGGACCTGTGGGGAGGGGCGGACACGGGCAACCGGCCGGAGCGACGTGATGAACGCCCCGGCCGGTTCACGGCACCCGCACGGCCGTACGCTCTCCATGGTGCGAGATCCGTATATCGGTGTGACGACGGTCAAGTTGCCTGTGTGTTAACGCACATGAGGCTCATTTGTCATTCCCTTTCCTACCGGTCGTACCGGTTGTCCCCGTCCTGCCGGTCGTCCTCGGGCGTCCCCCTCAGGTCCTCCGGCGGCACCACCTGCTTCTCCTCGGCGAAGTGGCACGCGGAGTCGTGCCGGGCGGGCGTCTCCGAGTCCCTGAGGACCGCCGGCACCGCGAGCAGCGGCACCTCCAGCTCGCACCGTTCCTGCGCCTTCCAGCACCGGGTGCGGAAGCGGCAGCCGGACGGGATGTTGGCCGGGGAGGGGACGTCACCGTGCAGGATGATCCGCTCGCGGTACTCACGGGCCGTCGGATCGGGCACCGGGACGGCGGACAGCAGTGCCTGGGTGTAGGGGTGCGTGGGGTGTTCGTAGATCTCCTCGTCCGTGCCGATCTCGACGATCCGGCCCAGGTACATGACGCCGACCCGGTCCGAGATGTGCCGGACGATCGAGAGGTCGTGCGCGATGAAGACGAAGCTGAGGTCGAATTCGGCCTGCAACCGGTCCAGCAGGTTGACGACCTGGGCCTGGACCGACACGTCGAGCGCGGAGACCGGTTCGTCGGCGACGATGATCTCGGGGTTGAGCGCGAGACCGCGGGCGATCCCGATGCGCTGGCGCTGGCCGCCGGAGAACTGGTGCGGATAGCGGTTGATGTACTCCGGGTTCAGGCCCACGACGTCGAGCAGGTCCTGCACCTTCTGCCGGCGGCTCCCCTTGGGAGCCACCTCGGGGTGGATCTCGTACGGCTCCCCGATGATGTCGCCGACCGTCATGCGCGGGTTCAGCGAGGTGTACGGGTCCTGGAACACCATCTGGATGTTGCGGCGTACGGCCTTCAGCGCGCGGCCGGACAGCTTGGTGATGTCCTCGCCCCTGTAGCGGATGGCGCCTCCGGTCGGCGGCTCCAGGTGCACCAGCATCTTGGCCACGGTCGACTTCCCGCAGCCGGACTCCCCCACGATGCCGAGCGTCTCACCCGCCGCGAGGTCGAAGTCCACACCGTCGACGGCCCTGACCGCGCCGATCTGCTTCCTGAACAGGATGCCCTGGGTCAGTGGGTAGTGCTTGACCAGGCCGCGCACCTCCAGGATGGGGTCGCCCTCCGCGTACGGGCGGCCGTCGCCGGCCTCCCGCGCCACGGCCTGGAGCGTGGAACCGTCCCCCCCTCGGCCGGTGTCGTCAGCGTGCATCGAGCGTCTCCTTCCAGAAGTGGCAGGCGCTCCGGCGTTCCTCGTCCACGGCGTAGAGCGGCGGCACGTCCGTCCGGCACACGGCCTGCGCCATGGGGCAGCGTGGGTGGAAGGCGCAGCCCGGCGGGATGTGCAGCAGGTTGGGCGGCAGCCCCTTGATCGCGTAGAGCTCCTGGCCCTTCTGGTCCAGACGCGGGATCGACCGCAGCAGGCCCTTGGTGTACGGGTGCGCGGGCGCCTTGTAGATCTCGTGCACGGGGGACGTCTCGACGATCCGGCCCGCGTACATCACGGCGATCTTGTCCGCCACGTCCGCGACGACACCCAGGTCGTGCGTGATCAGGATCAGACCCATGTTGTACTCGCGCTGCAGCTCCGCGAGGAGGTCCATCACCTGGGCCTGAACGGTCACGTCGAGGGCCGTGGTGGGCTCGTCGGCGATGATCAGCGAGGGTTCCAGCGCCATCGCCATGGCGATCATGATGCGCTGGCGCATACCGCCGGAGAACTGGTGCGGGAAGTCGCCGACCCGCTGGCGGGCGGCGGGGATGCGCACCCGGTCCATCAGCTCGATGGCCTTCTCCCTGGCGTCCCCCCGGGACATCCCGCGGTGCACGACGAACATCTCGCCGAGCTGCTGCCCGACGCTCAGCACCGGGTTCAGGGAGGACAGGGCGTCCTGGAAGATCATGGCCATCTCCTGGCCGCGGACCCTGCGCCGCTCCTCCCCCTTGAGCTTCAGGAGGTCGTGGTCCTTGAAGAAGATCTCTCCCCCGCTGATCCTCCCGGGCGGCATGTCCAGGATGCCCATGATCGCCTGGGCGGTGACCGACTTGCCCGAGCCGGACTCGCCGAGCACGGCGAGCGTCTGGCCTTCGGCCACCGAGTAGTTGACCCCGTTGACGGCCTTGGCGACCCCGTCCCGGGTGTGGAACTCCACGTGCAGATCGCGCACTTCGAGCAACATGACAGCGGGCTCCTCAGCGCAGCTTGGGGTCGAGGGCGTCGCGCACGGCGTCGCCGAGCATGATGAAGGCGAGCACGGTGACGGCCAGCGCACCTGCGGGCCAGAGCAGCATGTGCGGCGCGTTGCGGACGTACTGGGAGGCGGCGGAGATGTCGATGCCCCAGGAGACGGCCGGAGGCTTCAGTCCGACACCGAGGTACGAGAGCGTCGCCTCCAGCGAGATGTACGTCCCCAGGGCGATGGTCGCGACGACGATCACCGGGGCGATGGCGTTGGGCGTGATGTGCCGGAGCAGCATCCGGGAGTTCGAGGCTCCCAGCGCCCGTGCCGCCTGGACGTAGTCGTTCTGTTTCGCGGTGATGACGGACCCGCGCGCGATGCGGGCGATCTGGGGCCAGCCCAGCAGCACGATGAAGCCGATCACGGGCCAGACGGTGGAGCTGGTGACGACGGACAGGAAGACCAGTCCGCCCAGGACCACCGGGATGCCGAAGAAGACGTCGGTGATGCGGGAGAGCACGGCGTCCCACGCCCCGCCGAAGAAGCCCGCGAGGCCGCCCAGCACGCCGCCGAGCAGCGAGACGCCGAGGGTGGAGAGGACACCGACGGTCACCGAGGTCCTGGCGCCGTAAACGGTGCGGGTGTAGACGTCGCAGCCCTGGCCGTCGAAGCCGAAGGGATGCCCGGGCTGTGAGCCTTCCTGCGCCTTGGCCAGGTCGCAGTCGAGGGGGTCCTGGTCCGCGATCAGCGACGGCCAGATCGAGATGATCACCAGGAACAGGATGACCAGCCCGGAGATGATGAAGACCGGGTTGCGTCGCAGATCGCGCCAGGCGTCGGACCAGAGGCTGCGCGGCTTGCCCGCGGGCCCGGTGCCCTCGGGGCCGCCGGGCGTCTTCTCCAGCGTGGTGCCCTCGTCCATCGCGAGGTCCATCGCCCCGCCCGCACCGGCCCCCGAGATCGCTCCGCCGCCCGTCCCTTCGTCCCACGGCTTCTGCTCAGGCATAGCGGATCCTCGGGTCGAGTACGGCGTACAGGAGGTCGACGATCAGGTTCGCCGCCAGGAAGACGAGGACCAGCACGGTGACGAATCCGACGACGGTCTGGGAGTTCTGGCGCAGGATGCCCTGGTAGAGCTGGTAGCCGACTCCGTGGATGTTGAAGATGCGCTCGGTGACGATCGCCCCGCCCATGAGGGCGCCCACGTCCGTCCCGATGAAGGTGACGACGGGGATGAGGGAGTTGCGCAACAGGTGCCGCACGACCACCCGGCGCCTGGGGAGGCCCTTGGCGACGGCGGTACGGACGTAGTCGGCGCGGGAGTTCTCGGCGATCGAGGTCCGGGTGAGCCGGGTGACGTAGGCCAGGGAGACGGACGCCAATACGAGCCCGGGCACGATGAGTTCGTCGACCGGCGCCTCGGAGGAGACGGACGGCTTGATGATGCCCCACTCCACTCCGAGCAGGAGCTGGAGCAGCAGGCCGGTCACGAAGGTCGGTACGGCGATGACGACCAGGGTCAGGATCAGCACCACGGTGTCGACGGGACGCCCGCGGCGCAGTCCGGTGACGACGCCGAGGCTGATGCCGATGACGATCTCGAACACGATCGCGACGATGGTGAGCCGGATGGTGATGGGGAAGGCGGTGCCCATCAGTTCCGTGACCTTCTGCCCGTTGAAGGCCGTGCCGAAGTCACCGGTGAAGATGTTGCCCATGTAGGTCAGGTATTGCTGCCAGACCGGCTTGTCGAGGCCGAATTCGGTGCGCAGCCGGGCGGCGGTCGCGGGGTCGCATCGGCGGTCGCCGCAGAGCCCCGCGATGGGGTCGCCCATCACGTTCACCATGAGGAAGATCAGCAGCGTGGTGCCGAAGAAGACCGGGATCATCTGCAGCAGCCGCCGGATCACATAACGTCCCATGAAGGGCTCCGGGGGTCGGGGCGGAAGGACCGGAAAGCCGATCGGCCGGTGCGGTGTGCCGCACCGGCCTCCGGCTTCAGGGGGTCACTTGACCTTGATCTGGTCGTACACCGGGACGCTGAAGGGGTTCAGCGAGACGTTCTCGACCCTGTCCGAGTAGCCCGCGCTGCCGTTCTGGTACCAGAGCGGGATGACGGGCATCTGCTCGACCAGGACCCTCTCCGCGTCCTGGAAGGTGCTGACGGCCTTGGCCTTGTCGCTCTCCGCGTTGGCCTTGTCGACCAGGTCGTCGAACTTCTGGTTGCTCCACTTTCCGTCGTTGGACGGGGCGTTGGTGTAGTAGAGCGGCTGGAGGAAGTTCTGGATCAGCGGGTAGTCCATCTGCCATCCGGCGCGCCAGGCACCGGTCAGCTTCTGGGTGGAGACCTGGCTGCGGAAGTCGGCGAAGGTGCCGACGGGCCCGCCGACGCACGTCTTGTTGTTCCCCATGACGTTGTTGATGCTGTTGCACACCGCGTCGACCCACTCCTTGTGGGAGCCGGTGTCGGCGTTGTACGAGATCGTGAGACGGCCGCCGGGGATGCCGCCGCCCTCCTCGATCAGCTTCCTGGCCTCCGCCTTGTCGTACGCGCACGCGGCGCCGCACAGGCCCTTCTTGAAGCCGCCCTCGGCGCCGAGGACCGGTGAGGTCCAGTCGGAGGCGGGGGTGCGGGTCTTCCGGAAGATCTGGTTGGTGATCTGGTCACGGTTGATCGCCATCGACAGGCCCTTGCGGACCTTGACCGCACCCGGTGTGTCCCACGCCTTCACGTAGAACGGGAAGGCGAGCGTCTGGATGATGCCGGCCGGGGTGTTGATGTACCGGTCGCCCAGGTCCGCCTCGACGTTCTTGAGCTGGGAGGCGGGTACGTCGTCGACCAGGTCGAGGTTGCCCGCGGTCAGGTCGGTGTAGGCGGTGTTGTTGTCGGTGTAGACCTTGAGGTCGATGCCGCCGTTCTGCGCCTTGTCCGCGCCCGGGTAGTCGTCCCACCGGCGCAGGTTCATCGACGAGCCCTTGGCGTACTGGTCGACGGTGTAGGGGCCGTTGCCGACCGGCTTGGAGAGCCAGGCGTCGTGGTCGGTGTAGAAGACCTCGGGCAGCGGCACGAAGGCGGCGTAGCCGAGGGTGTCGGGCCAGAGCGAGAACTTCTGCGACAGCTTGACCGTGAAGGTCGTGTCGTTGACCACCTCCAAGCCGGAGAGGGTGTCCGCGGACGCCTTGCCGGACTCGGGGTGCACCGTGTCGTAACCGTCGATGTACTGGAAGAAGTAGGCGTTCTTCTGGTTGTTCTTCAGAGCGGCGCCGTAGTTCCAGGCGTCCACGAAGGACTTGGCGGTGATCTTCTCGCCGTTGCTGAAGGTCCAGTTGTCCTTGATCGTGATCGTGAAGTTCTGCGAGTCCGTCGACTCGATCTTCTCCGCGATCTCGTTCTTGGCCTCGCCGGTCTTCGGGTCGTACCGCACGAGTCCGCGGAAGACCATGTCGAGGACCTTGCCGCCCTGGACCTCGTTGGTGTTCGCAGGTTCCAGGGGGTTCTGCGGGTCGCCCCAGGATGAGCTCACGATCCCGTCGGCGCCACTGCCGCCACCGCTGTCCCCGCCGCCGCACGCTGTGGCCGTCAGGGCTACGGCGACGGCGCATGCGGCCCACCTGGCCTGTGTGGCTCCGCGCATGGAGTGCCTCCTAGGGTTCCCTTATATGGCTCAATGCCTTATATCACCCCATTTGACACGTCGTCGCATGTCGTTGTCCGCCGTACGGGCTGCCGGAACGCGAAGACGCCCGGCCCCTCGCGGGGGCCGGGCGTCCTGGTCGGGCGGAGCGGACATCACGCCGCGTGCACGACGTCCTTCTCCTCGGCGAAGTGGCACGCCGACTCGTGCGCCGCCGCGGAGTCCGAGCCCTTGAAGCGCTCGGGGACCGCCAGCAGCGGCATCTCGGTGGCGCACTTGTCCACGGCCTTCCAGCACCGTGTACGGAAGCGGCAGCCCGACGGCGGGTTCGCCGGCGACGGGACGTCACCGGAGAGGATGATCCGCTCACGGCCGTTACGGGCCTCGGGGTCCGGGACCGGAACCGCCGACAGCAGCGCCTGGGTGTAGGGGTGCGTCGGGTGGTCGTAGATCTCCGTGTCCGTACCGATCTCGGCCATCTTGCCGAGGTACATGACGCCCACCCGGTCCGAGATGTGCCGGACGATCGACAGGTCGTGCGCGATGAAGAGGTAGGAGAGGTTGAACTCGTCCTGGAGCTTCTCCATCAGGTTGATGACCTGCGCCTGCACCGACACGTCGAGCGCGGAGACCGGCTCGTCGCAGATGATGATCTCCGGGTTGAGCGCGAGACCGCGGGCGATCCCGATGCGCTGGCGCTGTCCGCCGGAGAACTGGTGCGGATAGCGGTTGATGTACTCCGGGTTCAGACCGACGACGTCCAGCAGGTCCTGCACCTTGCGGCGCCGGTCGCCCTTCGGAGCCACCTCGGGGTGGATCTCGAAGGTCTCCCCGATGATGTCGCCGACCGTCATACGCGGGTTCAGCGAGGTGTACGGGTCCTGGAACACCATCTGGATGTTGCGGCGTACAGCCTTCAGCGCGCGGCCGGACAGCTTGGTGATGTCCTGGCCCTTGTAGAAGACCTCACCGGCGGTTGCCTTCTCCAGCGTCATCAGGAGCTTGGCGACCGTGGACTTGCCACAGCCGGACTCGCCCACGATGCCCAGGGTCTCGCCCGCGTACAGGTCGAACGAGATCCCGTCCACGGCCTTGACCGCACCGACCTGCTTCTTGAACAGGATGCCCTGGGTCAGGGGGAAGTGCTTGACCAGGTTGCGCACCTGGAGGATGGGCTCGCCCTGCGAGACCGGCGCGTCGATCGCGGCGACCGCCGCGTCCTCGGTCGCCGCGTCCACCGTGGTCACCTCGGTGACGTTGGGGGTGGCGTCCGTGGGCTCCTTGCCGATGTCAGCCATGGAGCGTCTCCTTCCAGAAATGGCAGGCGCTGTGGCGGCCGGCCAGTTCGGTGCCGTCCGTACCCGTCACCGGCAGCAGCGCCGGGATGTCCGTACGGCAGATGTCCTGCGCCATCGCGCAGCGCGGGTTGAACGCGCAGCCCGAGGGCACGTGGAGCAGGTTGGGCGGGAGCCCCTTGATCGCGTAGAGCTCCTGGCCCTTCTGGTCCAGGCGCGGGATCGACGCGAGCAGGCCCTTGGTGTACGGGTGCGCGGGCGCCTTGTAGATCTCGTGCACGGGGGACGTCTCGACGATCCGGCCCGCGTACATCACGGCGATCTTGTCCGCGACGTCCGCGACGACACCCAGGTCGTGCGTGATCAGGATCAGACCCATGTTGTACTCGCGCTGCAGCTCCGCGAGGAGGTCCATCACCTGGGCCTGAACGGTCACGTCGAGGGCCGTGGTGGGCTCGTCGGCGATGATCAGGTCCGGTTCCAGGGCCAGCGCCATGGCGATCATGATGCGCTGGCGCATACCGCCGGAGAACTGGTGCGGGTAGTCCGACACCCGCGCCGCGGCGGCCGGGATCTTGACCTGGTCCATCAGCTCGATGGCCTTGGCCTTGGCGTCCTTCTTGGACATGCCCTGGTGCACGCGGAACATCTCGCCCAGCTGGTAGCCCACGGTGAGCACCGGGTTCAGCGAGGAAAGGGCGTCCTGGAAGATCATCGCGATCTTCCGGCCCCGGATCTGACGGCGCTCCTCGGCGGACATCTTGAGCATGTCCTGGCCGCGGAAGAAGATCTCGCCCTGCGGGATCCTGCCGGGCGGCATGTCGAGGATGCCCATGATCGCCTGAGCGGTCACGGACTTGCCCGAGCCGGACTCACCGAGGACGGCGAGCGTCTCCCCGGCGTCCACGCTGTAGTTGACCCCGTTGACGGCCTTGGCCACGCCGTCCCTGGTGTGGAACTCCACGTGCAGGTCACGGACTTCGAGCAGCGGGCCGACGTGGTCGTCTCCCGAGCGCGCGGACGGGACCTCTGCGGTCTTGTCGATGGTGGTCACGTGCGCCCTCCTTATCGCGTCTTCGGGTCGAGGGCGTTACGGACGGCTTCGCCGAGCATGATGAACGCCAGAACGGTGATGCTGAGCATGATCGACGGGTAGATCAGGATGTGCTGGGCCACCCGGATCTGGCTCGAACCACCGGAGATGTCCATACCCCAGGAAACGGTCGGCGAGGCCAGGCCGAGACCCAGGTAGGACAGGGTCGCCTCGGCCGAGATGTAGACACCGAGCGAGATGGTCGCGACGACGATCACGGGGGCGAGGACGTTCGGCAGGATGTGCCGGAACAGGATCCGGCTCGTACCGGCTCCCAGCGCCCGGGCCGCCTGGACGAAGTCCGCCTGCTTCACGGTGATCACGGCGCCGCGCATGACGCGCGCGATCTGGGTCCAGCCGAGGAAGGCGAGGGCGAAGATGACCACCAGGATGGTGCGCTCGGTGAACGCCTGCAGGACGACCATGGCGCCGAGCAGGAAGGGCAGTCCGAGGAAGATGTTGGTGAACCCGGAGAGCACCGCGTCGACCCAGCCGCCGAAGTAGCCGGCCAGCATGCCGATCAGCCCGCCGAACAAGGTCACCACGAGGGTCACCGAGACACCGACGATCACCGAGGCGCGGGTGCCGTGGATGACACGCGCGTAGACGCTGCGGCCCTGGCCGTCGTAGCCGAACCACTCCGGCGAACCGATCTTGCTCAGCTCCGGCTTGCCCAGGAAGTGGTGCACCAGGTCACCCGTCGTGGGTGAGGCACTGGTGAACAGGCCCGGGAAGGCCGCGATCACGAGCAGGAGCACGATCAGTGCGGCCGAGATGATGAAGTACCAGTTCCGGCGCAGGTCCTGCCATGCGTCGCCCCAGAGGCTGCGTGCCTTCTCGGCCTTGACGACGGCCGACGGGTCGGCGATGGGCGCCTTGGCGTCCTCGACTTCGGGAGCGGTCTTGGTCACATCAGGCATACCGGATCCTCGGGTCCAGGACCGCGTACAGCAGGTCGACGATAAGACTCATGAAGAGGTAGACGAGCACCAGGATGGTGACCAGTCCGACGAGGGTGGTGCCCTCGCGCCGGACGATCGACTCGAAGATGGTGCCTCCGATGCCCTTCACGTTGAACAGGCCTTCGGTCACGACCGCGCCGCCCATCAGGGCCCCGAGGTCGGTGCCGAGGAAGGTGACGACCGGGATCAGCGAGTTGCGCATCAGGTGCACACCCACGATGCGGCGCTTGGGAAGGCCCTTGGCCACGGCCGTACGCATGTAGTCCGACCGCAGGTTCTCCGCCATGGTCGTACGGGTCAGCCGTGCGACGTACGCGAGCGACAACGACCCGAGCACCACGGCCGGGGCGATCAGTTCACCCCAGGTGGCGTCGTTCGAGACGTTCGGCGCGATCCAGTCGAGCTGGAAGGCGAAGACCGACTTGACGATGAAGCCGAGGACGAAGACCGGGATCGAGATGATCAGCAGCGTGAAGACCAGGACGACGTTGTCGGTCAGGCGGCCGGCGCGCAGACCCGCGGCCATACCCAGACCGATGCCGAGGACGATCTCGAGGACGAACGCCATGCCGGCGAGCCGCAGCGTGACCGGGAACGCGTCGCCGAGTACGTCGGTGACGGGGCGCCCGCTGGCTATCTGGGTGCCGAAGTCGAAGTGAAGGACGATGCCCTTCATGTACTCCCAGTACTGCACCAGGATCGGCTGGTCGAGTCCGAGCTTGTGACGCATGGCCTCGAGGGTCGCCGGGTCGGCGCCCTTGTCCCCGAAAAGTCCCCGCACGGGGTCGCCGGGCAGTGTGTAGACCATCAGGAAAATCAGCAGAGTCGTCCCGATGAAAACCGGGATCATCTGGAGCAGTCGTCGTGCGACATAGCGCCCCATCGTGCCTCCATGTAATAGGCAAGCGGCAGCCGACGGGCCCTCCCCCGCCGCCGACACCCCTCTCAGGAACTGTCAGCGGCGTGGAAGGGCCCCCCGGCCACGGCTGCGGGCTCGCGCGGAACCGAAGTCAGCTTCGGTTCCGCACCGGCCCACGGACTACGTCGGTTGTTACTTGGTGACCTGAACGCCGGTCAGGATCGGGTCGCCGTCCTGGGCGTACTCGACGTTCTGGACGTTCTCCGAGTAGCCGGCGTTGACCTTGTAGTACCAGAGCGGGATGGAGGGCATGTAGTTCACCAGCTCCTTCTCGATCGCCTGGTACTCCTTGACGGACTCGTCCAGGGTCGCCGCGGAGTCAGCCTTCTTGATCTTCGCGTCGAGGTCCTTGTTGGTGAAGTCACCCTGGTTGCCGGCGGCACCCGTGCGGAACAGGTCGCTGATGAAGTTGGCGTTCATCGGGTAGTCGAGCACCCAGCCGGAGCGGTAGAGCGACTTGACCTGCTTGTCGTCACGGGCGTTCGTGTCGGCCTGGAAGTCGGCCTTCGAGTCGCCGGTGCACTTGACGCCGGTGGACTGGGTGATGCTGTTGCAGACAGCCTCGACCCACTCCTTGTGTCCGCCGTCGGCGTTGAACTGGATGGAGATGGCGTTGCCGGGGACACCGCCACCCTCCTTGATGAGGGCCTTGGCCTTCGCCGGGTCGAACTTGGTGACGTCGCCCGCGGCGTTCTCCTGGTAGCCGAGGACACCCTGCGCGACCCAGCCGGTGGCGGGCTCACGGGTGCCCTGGAGCACCGTCTTGGTGATGGTGTCGCGGTCGATACCCATGGACAGACCCTGGATGACCTTGGGGTCGATGTCCTTGAACTGGTCCGTGTAGAACGCGACGGCGATCGTCTGGATCGACGAGTACGGCTCGTCCACGGCGCGGTCACCGAGGTCGGCACGGTAGACCGGGAGGTCCTTCGGGCCGATCTGGCGCAGCACGTCGACGTTGCCGGACTTGAGGTCCTCGTAGGCGGTCTCGAGGGTGGTGTAGTTCTTGAAGATCACACCACCGTTCTTCGCCTTGTCGAGACCCTTGTAGTCGTCGTTGCGGACGACCTTGATCTGCTTCTTGTGGTCCCAGCTCTCGAACTTGTACGCGCCGTTGCCGACCGGCTTCTCACCGGCGGCCGCCGGGTCCGCGTAGAAGGACTCGGGCAGCGGGGAGAAGACGGTGTAGCCGAGCTTGTACGAGAAGTACGGCAGCACGCCGTTGAGCTCGATGGTGAAGGTGTGGTC
The DNA here is from genome assembly GCF_042871485.1 of Streptomyces sp. NPDC005791. Taxonomy (NCBI): domain Bacteria; kingdom Bacillati; phylum Actinomycetota; class Actinomycetes; order Kitasatosporales; family Streptomycetaceae; genus Streptomyces; species Streptomyces sp. NPDC005791. Next base: position 832,000 of record NZ_JBIAIP010000001.1, on the reverse strand, counting down.
GTCGACGACCTTCAGGCCGGACATGGCGTCCGCCTTCGGCTTGGCGCCTTCCTTGTCCGGGTGGACATCGGCGTAGCCCTTGATGTCGGCGAACCACGACGCGTTGGTCTGCGCGTTGTTGACGTTCGCGGCCCAGTTCCACGCCTTGACGTAGGACTCGGCGGTGACGGGAGTCCCGTCGTGGAACTTCCAGTCCTTCTTGAGCTTGACGGTCCACAGCTTCGAGTCGGTCGTCTCGACCGACTCGGCGTTGATCATCTCAAGCTTGCCCGCGGGGTCGTAGTCGACGAGCTGCGAGAACATGGAGTCGGTGACGATGGCACCGTTCGACTCCATCGTGTTGGCCGGCTGCAGCGGGTTCTGCGGCTCACCGACCTCGACCGAGAATATGCCGTCGGGGTCAACAGCACCCTTGGCGCTCTTGTCACCGTCACCGCTGTCGCCGCCGCCACAGGCAGTCGCGGCCAGGGCGATGATGGCCGCTCCCGCGACCCACTTGGCGCTCTTGGCACCGCGCATGGGTTTCCTCCTCATGAGTCCACTTTTGACTACAAGAGGGGCACTGGAGAGATCAACCGACACCCCTGACGGCGATCGTTTCAGTGCCCCGAGTGTGCTCGTGAGTCCGCACTCCCCACAGTGCGACGACCCATTGACCCGAGCTCAATGGAGCCAACTATTAAGGAACACCGGGCTGTAAACCACACTTAAAGGGTCTCGGTTTGACAACATCGAGAAGGGGTGGTTGCCCGAAATCCGGACAAAGCGATCCCAGACAGACACCCCCGAAACGGACCGTTAACACATGTTCCGGAGAGCGACGCCCGATATCCGGACGCTTCGCCCCTGAAATGGCCTTGACTTCCTGACGTCCCGAAACCTCGGTGCGGACCCCCCACAACGGCGTGTGGCGGCCGCCGAACCCGTGGTTCGGCGGCCGCCATCGGTGCGCCCGGTGGGGCGGATGGGGCAGGTGGGACTTTCGAAACGCGCCCTAGGTGTTCGCGGCCGTACCGGTCGACGTCGACACGAACTCCTCGAGCGGAAGGGAGAACCCCTTCCGCTCAGGCGTCGACCCGGCTCCGGTCAGCCGGGAGCGGCGGGTCAGCCGTTCTTCGCGCGCGAGGCCGTGCGGCCACGCTGCTTCGCGTCCAGGACGACCTTGCGGATGCGCACGGTCTCCGGGGTCACCTCGATGCACTCGTCCTCGCGGCAGAACTCCAGGGACTGCTCCAGGGAGAGCTTGCGGGCGGGGACCACGTTCTCCGTGGTGTCCGCGGACGCCGCACGCATGTTGGTGAGCTTCTTCTCCTTGGTGATGTTCACGTCCATGTCGTCGGCGCGGGAGTTCTCGCCGACGATCATGCCCTCGTAGACCTCGGTGCCGGCCTCGGTGAAGATGACACCGCGCTCCTGGAGGTTGACCATCGCGAACGGCGTCACCGTGCCCGAACGGTCGGCGACCAGCGAGCCGTTGTGACGGGTGCGCAGGTCCCCGAACCAGGGCTCGTGGCCCTCGAAGATGGAGTGCGCGATGCCGGTGCCGCGGGTCTGGGTCAGGAACTCCGTGCGGAAGCCGATGAGACCGCGGGAGGGAACGATCCACTCCATGCGGACCCAGCCCGAGCCGTGGTTCGTCATCGTCTCCATGCGGCCCTTACGGGTCGCCATCAGCTGCGTGATGGCGCCGAGGTGCTCCTCGGGGGAGTCGATGGTCATGCGCTCGATCGGCTCGTGCGTCTTGCCGTCGACCTGCTTGGTGACGACCTCCGGCTTGCCGACGGTCAGCTCGAAGCCCTCGCGGCGCATCTGCTCGACCAGGATGGCGAGCGCGAGCTCACCACGGCCCTGGACCTCCCAGGCGTCCGGGCGCTCGGTGTCGAGGACGCGGAGCGAGACGTTACCGATGAGCTCGCGGTCCAGACGGTCCTTCACCTGGCGGGCGGTGACCTTGTGGCCCTTGCCGCCCTTGCCGACCAGCGGCGAGGTGTTCGTACCGATGGTCATGGAGATGGCGGGCTCGTCGACCGTGATCAGCGGGAGCGCGATCGGGTTCTCGGGGTCGGCCAGGGTCTCGCCGATCATGATGTCCGGGAAACCGGCGACGGCGCAGATGTCGCCCGGGCCCGCCATCTCGGCCGGCTTGCGGGTGAGCGCCTCGGTCATGAGCAGCTCGGTGACGCGGACGTTGGACATGCTGCCGTCACGCTTGATCCACGTGACGGTCTGGCCCTTGCGCAGCTCGCCCTGCTCGACGCGGCACAGCGCGATACGGCCGAGGAAGTTGTCGGCGTCCAGGTTGGTGACGTGGGCCTGCAGCGGCGCGTCCTCGTCGTACTCCGGCGCGGGGACCGTGGAGAGGATGGTCGTGAAGAAGGGCTCCAGGCTGTCGCTGTCCGCGGGGACGGTGCCGTCCTCCGGCTTGGTCAGCGACGCGACGCCGTCACGGGCGCAGGCGTAGACGATCGGGAACTCGATCTGGTCCTCGTCGGCGTCCAGGTCCAGGAAGAGGTCGTAGGTCTCGTCGATGACCTCGGCGATCCGGGAGTCCGGCCGGTCCGTCTTGTTGATGCAGAGGATGACCGGCAGCTTGGCGGTCAGGGCCTTGCGCAGGACGAAGCGGGTCTGGGGCAGCGGCCCCTCGGAGGCGTCGACGAGCAGGACGACCGCGTCCACCATCGACAGACCGCGCTCGACCTCGCCGCCGAAGTCGGCGTGGCCGGGGGTGTCGATGATGTTGATCGTGATCGGGTCCCCGCCGTCCTTGGGGTGGTACTTCACCGCCGTGTTCTTGGCGAGGATCGTGATGCCCTTCTCACGCTCCAGGTCGTTCGAGTCCATCATGCGTTCGTCGAGGTTCTCGGCGGCGTGCGCGGCGAAGGCGCCCGCCTGCTTGAGCATGGCGTCGACCAGCGTGGTCTTGCCGTGGTCGACGTGGGCGACGATGGCTACGTTACGGATGTCGTGGCGCGTGGGCATGGGTGGCTAGCGCTTCTCTCGGATCGTGGGATCAGGCGTCTCAGTCGGTCTCGAGTCCTCGTACGCCCGCCGGGCGGCACGCCACGGCTAGTCCAATGGTACGGGCCCGATGGGTCCGGGGCTTCCCGGGCCGATCCGCAGGACACGGCCACAGCCACAATTCAGCCGATATTCAGCTGGTATTACGCCATCGTCCAGCCGCTCGGCGGCCGGACGGCAAGGGGTGTGAGAAGACGAGCAGCCCGGGTCTGGGCAGACACCACCCTGCCCGCCGGGGCCTCCGGCGGGCAAGGGAATTGAGCTGCATCTGAGCTTTGCGTGTGGCTTTGACCTGCTACTTCTTCCGATTCGCGGGGGAACCTGCCGCTTGTCGCCCGGTGAATCCGATGTCCTCGTAGCGGGGTGCGGCGAAGCCGAAGGCTCCGACGTTCGCCAGCTTCTTGTCGACGGCGACGAGCTGTGGCCTCTGATACAGCGGAATCGATCCTGCGGCGGCCCAGATCCGTGCGTCGGCCTGCTTCAGCAGGTCCCTGGACGCGTCGGCGTCGAGCTCGGAGACCGCCCGGTCGAAGAGCTGGTCGATGTGGTCCGAACCGACCCGTGTGTAGTTCTGCTCGACGAGCAGCGAGCCGTCGGTGGCGGGCTCCGGCTTGGCGTAGATCGGACGGCCGTCGGTCGCCGGGTAGGCGGTGGCGGGCCAGGAGTAGAGCGCCATGTCGTAGTCACCGGAGGCGATGTGGTCCGTGAAGTAGCTGTCGTCGTCGACCTTGGTGATCTGCGTGCTGATGCCGATCGAGTCCAGCATGGCGACGATCTTCTGCCCTACAGTGCGCAGCGCCTGCGACCCGGGGCCCGAGGGCAGGACGAAACGGAGGGTCAGCGGTTTGCCGCCCTTGCCGAGTCGGTCCTTGAGCGAGGCGGGGGCCGGTGCGGCGGTTCCCGCGGGGGCGTAGGCGCCCGCGGCTCCGCCGGGCTGCTTGTCCTGGGCGGTGATCTCGGCATCACCGGCGGGACGGTCGCCGGGCTTGTCGTCACCGACGATGTACGTCCCCTCTTCCCGCGAGGCCTTGTCGTCCTTCTCCGCTTCGGCGGCCTTCCCGGACTTCTCCTGTCCGGACTTCTCCTCGGTCGCCTTCTTCTCCTCGGACTTCTCCTCGGACTTCTCTTCGGACTTCTCTTCGGACTTCTCCTCGGTCGCCTTCTTCTCCTCGGCCTCGCTGCCCGCCTCGGTGCCCTCGGTCTTGCGGAGGGCGCCGCCCGGGGTCCATCCCGCGTCGGCCAGCAGCGCCCGCGCCTCCTTGGTGTCCCGTTCCCCGAGCGCCCCGCTGCCGTCCTTGTAGCCGGGCTGCCCGGCCAGGGCCAGGTGGCTGCCGGGCGGCCTCGCGGGCAGGCCGAGCGGCTTCAGTACGGTGTCGGCGAGCTCCTGCCGGTCCAGGGTGCGGGCGATGGCGCGGCGTACCCGCTCGTCGGAGAGCGGCCCGGACTCGCCGTTCAGCGCGAGCTGCGTGTAGGCGGGTTCCAGGGACTTGCGTACGGCGAAACCACGCAGCGACTTCTGCTCGGCGGCGTAGGTGGCGATGGCCTCCCGGTTCTTCTCACGGGCGGCCTGCGCCGTCTCGGCGGCCTCCTCGTCCGACCCGTGGGCCAGCGCCCAGGACCGCAGGGCCGCGGCGGGGGTGATGTCGGCTCCGGGGCCGTGGGCGGGCGGCCCGCCGTTCCCGCTGCTGTAGCGGGCGGCACGGGCGATGCTGTCCGCCGTCGCCGCGTCGACGTCGGCGACGTCCACCGTGCCCTCGGTCAGCGCCTCGGTGCGCTTCGCCGGCTCGACCGCGCGGAACACCAGGGACTCCAGCTTGGCCTCGTCGCCCCACCAGCGCGGGTTCCGGTCGAGCACGACCGTTCCCTCGTCCTTGTCCACGCCGCGCAGCCGGAACGGCCCGGCGGTGTTCTTGAGGGCGCTCCGCGCGCCGTCGTTGAAGGTGCCGGGCGACCCGGTCACCTCCTTCGGGTACAGCGGCGAGAACAGCGAGCGCCAGTCGGCGTACGGCTTCGAGAACGTGACCCGGACCTGGAGGTCGTCCTTGCCGCGTTCGATCTTCTCGATCCGCTCGTAGCCCGCGTTGCGTGCGGTCCAGAAGGCCGAGTCCTTGCCGCTCAGGGCGCGCCACTGGGCGACGAAGTCGGGGGCGCCGATCTCCCGGCCGTCGCTCCACACCGCCTGCTGGTTGAGTTTGTAGAGCACGACCTGCCTGGGCTCCTGCTCGATGACCTTCGCCGACTCCAGGTAGTCCGGGTTGAGCCTGGGCTCTCCCTGCGCGTCCATGGGGAAGAGGGAGGGCAGCAGGGCTCCGGTGATCCGGGTGGTCGCGCTGTCGGCGTCGGCCTGGAAGGCGTTGAGGGTGGCGGGGACCGCGTCGATCGCCCAGGTGAGGGAGGAACCTTCCGTCACCTGGTCCCGGGAGGCCGGGGCGATGTCCTGCGGGACGGCCACGGAGGTGGGGCCCTCGCTGCCCGAGGTGCAGCCCGCCAGTACCGGGAGCGTGAGCACACCTGTTGCCAGGAGCGCGACCGAGCGGCGCTTTCGGGCCGTCCCGCGTGGGACGCCGACGTGGGCCATGGCTGATACCTCCGGGGCCGGCCCGGTCCACCCCGTACCGGAAGGGACCGGATGATGCGTTCTGGTGGCATTTGCAGTTGATCGGACCGATTCGCTGATCCAGCGAATGCACCCGCACGCGCGGAGGGGGGCAGGCGCGGCCGGTGGGGCCGCGGAAGCCACCCGTACGGCCCTGGTTCGGCGGCGGCCCGACGGCGGTCGGCAGAGGAGTCCCACGAGGCGGCGGCGTGCGTGGGGACGCTCTCCCCGGCCTCCCGGGCGGCGGGAAGCAGGAGCGGCCTCCCGGGCGGCGGGAAGCGGGAGCGCCCTGCGGCGCCGGGTCGCGGGCACCGGAAGGCGGACATAGCCTCCCGAATGTGATGCCGCTTGCGCGCCGTACCGGGATGTCCCGGCCTTCGATACCCGGCAGGATCCTTCTCGCCGCTCTGGCGGCGGTGCTCTGGATCGCCTTGCCGGGCGCCCCGGGTGCCCGGGCCGAGGACCCCGTGACCCTGTCCCGTGACGGGCAGATCACCGACGAGGTGGGGGCACTCGGCGACCGCGAACCGCAGACCGAAGCCGCTCTGGACCGTCTGTACGAAGAGCACCGCGTCCAGCTGTTCGTGGTGTACGTCCGTGACTTCTCCGGTCGCGACGCCCGGACCTGGACCGACGAGACCGCGAACCGCAACGGCCTCGGCCAGCAGGACGTGCTGCTGGCCGTGGCCACGCACGACCGCCGGTACGCCTACTCCGTCGACCAGGGAACGCGCCTCACCGACGCCCAGCTCCAGGAGGTGGCCGGCACCGCCGTCGAGCCGGCCCTCCGTCAGAACGACTGGGCCGGAGCCGCCATCGGCGCCGCGAACGGCTACGCCGCGGTGCTCGCCGGCGATCCCGTCCCGGCGCCCGCCGTCACGCCGGGTGCCGCGGACCCCGGAGGCGGCTCCGACAGCGGAGCCGCGGCCGGCCTCATCGTGCCCCTTGCCGTGGTCGTCGTGGCGTCGGCGGTCGCCGCCTTCGCCTTCGCCCGCCGCAGGCGGCGCGCGACGTCCCGGACCACGCCCGCCGCCGCGGGCGGCTGGGGTCAGGAGGCCGGAGGGGCGGCCGAGCCGCCTGTTCCGCTGCCCGAACTCGACGCGCGTACGAAGGAGGACCTGGTCGACACGGACGACGCCGTGCGCACCAGCGAGGAGGAACTCGGCTTCGCCACGGCGCAGTTCGGCGAGGAGCAGGCGGCTCCGTTCGCCTCCGCCGTCCAGCACGCCAAGGCCGGGCTGACGGCGGCCTTCCGGCTGCGACAGCAGCTGGACGACGCCTTCCCCGAGGACGACGCGACCCGGCGCCGTATGCTCGACGAGATCATCGGCCGCTGCGCGGACGCCAACGGGCGCCTGGACGCCATGTCCGAGGACTTCGACCGGCTGCGCGCCCTCGAACGGACCGCCCCACAGGCCGTGGCCACCGCCGAGACCACCTTCCGCGAGCTGATCGCACGCGTCTCCGCCTCGGAGACGGCCCTCGGCGCGATGCGGGACAGCTACGCCGAGTCGGCGGCCGCCCCCGCCGCCGGGGACATCGAACAGGCCGAGGACCGGATGGCCTTCGCCACCTCCGCCCTCGACCAGGCGCGCCAGGCCGTGGACAGCGGTGACAACGCCCGGGCCGCGGTGTACGTCCGCGCCGCCGAAGGGGCGATCAAGCAGGTGTCCACCCTGGTGGACGGGGTCGACCGTCGGGCCGGGGAACTGGCCGAGGCGGCGGAGAGGCTGCCGGGGGCGCTCACCGAGACGGAGGCGGACCTCGCCGACGCCCGAGGCCTGCTCGACGGCACCCCGGAGGGTGTGCCGACCGCCGATCTGCGGGGCAGGGCCGCCCGCGCCGAGGCGGTGGTCGGCGCTGTGCGGGAGGAGCTCTCCTCCGGCCCGTACGACCCCGTCGACGCGCTGCGCAGGGTGGAGGAGGCCGACGCGGCGCTGGACGAGGCACTGGCCGGAGCGCGTGAGCGGGAGCAGGGCGGCCGACGGGCCCGTTCGCTGCTCGACCAGGCGATGCTCACCGCGCGCGCGGCCATCGGTGCCGCCGCGGACTTCATCACCACCAACCGGGGCGCGGTGGGCAGTCAGGCACGCACCCGGCTGGCGGAGGCCCAGCGGCGGTGGGAGAGGGCCGGTGAACTGTCCTCGGCGAACGACCCCCGGGCCGCCCTGGCCGAGGCTCAGCAGGCGGACGCGCTGGCCACGCAGGCGCGGAGCCTGGCCGAGCAGGACGTGCGCGGCTACCGCGACCAGGACGACTTCGGCGGTCCGCGCGGCGGTGGCGGCACGGGCGGCGCCGTGCTGGGCGGCATCATCCTCGGCGGGCTGCTCGGCGGCGGGCGGGGCGGGAGCCTGGGGGGCGGGTTCGGTGGCGGCTTCGGCGGCGGGGGGTTCGGCGGGGGCTTCGGCGGCGGTCCGGGCAGCTTCGGCGGCGGAGGGACCCGTGGCCGGCGGGGCGGCGGAGGCCGCTTCTGACGCCCTGTACAGGTGTGCCCCGCCGGACGCCCCACGCGTACGACGGGACCTCGGGAGTTCTCGCTCACTAGGAGAGGTGCCATGACCAAGCAGACCGTTCTCGGCCGGGTGACCCAGCTGGCGCGGGCCAACATCAACGCCCTGATCGACCAGGCGGAGGATCCGCAGAAGATGCTGGACCAGCTGATCCGCGACTACACCGCGAACATCGCGGAGGCCGAACAGGCGGTGGCCACCACCATCGGCAACCTCAGGCTGCTGGAGGAGGACCACCGGGAGGACGTCGACGCGGCCCGGGAGTGGGGCCGGAAGGCTCTCGCCGCGAGCCGGAAGGCCGACGAGCTGAGGGCCGGGGGCTCGGGCGTGGACGCCGACACGTTCGACAACCTCGCCAAGGTGGCGCTGGGGCGGCAGCTGCAGTCGGAGCAGGAGGCGAAGACGGCCGAGCCGACGATCGCCTCGCAGACGGTGGTGGTGGACAAGCTGAAGTCAGGCCTTGACCAGATGAAGAACAAGCTGACCCAGCTGAAGTCCAAGCGGGACGAACTGGTCGCGCGCGCGGCGTCCGCGCAGGCGCAGAACCGGATGATGGACGCCGTGAAGAGCATCGACGTCATGGACCCGACGAGCGAGCTCGGCCGCTTCGAGGACAAGGTGCGGCGCGAGGAGGCGAGGGCGGTGGGCAAGCAGGAACTCGCCTCCTCGTCCCTGGACGCCCAGTTCGAGCAGTTGGACAGCCTCGGGGACAGTGCGGAGATCGAGGCCCGGCTCGCCGCCCTGAAATCCGCCCCGTGAACGAGGCGTCTTCCGGGCGGCCGGTCAGTACATGCTCAGCAGCTGCTCCACGGAGAGTTCGGCGGCGGGCGCTCCGTCGGGGAGCGCCAGCTCGAACCACACCGTCTTGCCGCGCGGGGTGCGCCGTGATCCCCAGGCCGCGCTGAGCAGCCCGACCAGTTGCAGCCCGCGCCCGCCCTCGTCGGTGTCGCGTGCACGCCGGCGCCGGGGCTGGACGAGCCCCGCGTCCCACACCTCGCAGACGAGCGTACGGTCGCGGAGCAGCCTGAGCCGGATCTCACCCTCGCCGTAGCGCAGGGCGTTGGTGACCAGCTCGCTGACGAGCAGTTCGGTGGTGTCGATCAGGTCGTCGAGGTCCCAGGCGGCGAGCTGTGCGCGGGCCAGCTCGCGGGCCCGGGAGACCGAGCGGAGCTCACGCGGAAGCCGCCAGTCACCCACCGCGTCCGGGGCCAGGCCCTGGATGCGTGCCATCAGCAGGGCGATGTCGTCCTCGCCGTGCCGGGTGTCGAGGGTGGCCAGCACATGGTCGCAGACGTCTTCGAGGGGCTGTGACGGTTCGGTGAGAGCCTGCCGGAAGGCGTCGAGGCCCTCGTCGAGCGGATGGTCGCGCGACTCGACGAGCCCGTCGGTGTAGAGGGCGAGGAGCGAGCCCTCCTTGAGCTCCACCTCGACCTCCTCGAAGGGCTCGCCGCCGACGCCGAGCGGCATGCCCGGCGGTACGTCGAGCAGCAGGGCGGCCTCGCCCGGCTCGGCCACCACAGGGGGGAGATGGCCGGCATTGGCGAAGGTGCACCGCCGGGTGACCGGGTCGTACACCGCGTACACACAGGTCGCCAGATACACCTCGGCGAGGTCCGCCTCGCGTGACTTGTGGGCGGCCCGTGAGGGCCACTGGGCGCCACCACCGCCGCCGAAGCCTTCACTGCGCCCTCCGCCGCCCGGGGTGCCGAGGCCTCGGGCGACCTCGTCGAGGGCGGAGAGCACCTCGGCGGGTTCCAGGTCCAGGAGCGCCAGTGTGCGTACGGCGGTGCGCAGTTCACCCATGGCGACGGCGGCCCGCAGTCCACGGCCCATCACGTCGCCGACGACCAGGGCGGTGCGGTGGCCGGGGAGTTCGATCACGTCGAACCAGTCGCCGCCGACCTCGGTCGCCGTGTTGCCGGGAAGGTAGCGGCAGGCGATGTCCAGGCCGGCCGCCTCGGGGTCGCCCGGCGGGAGCAGGCTGCGCTGGAGGATGAGGGCCCGCTCGTGCTCGCGGCGGTAGAGACGGGCGTTGTCGATGCAGACGGCGGCGCGGGCCGCGAGCTCGGTGGCCAGGGCGCGGTCCCGCTCACCGAAGGGCTCACTGCCCTTGGTCCGGGAGAACTGGACGAGGCCGACGACGATGTCGTGCGCCACCATCGGCACGGCGAGGGTGGAGTGGACGAAGCCGCTCCCGTCGCCGGGCACGTCCGCGAGCCGGCCGGTGCGCAGGGCGACGGCACACGGCGAGTGGAACGGGTACCGGTGGACCGCGCCGAGCGCGGGCGGGCCCGTGTCCCCGCCCGCTTCCGCACCGCCGCCGGTGAGGATGCCCGGGAGCGCGTCGGACACGGCGCTGGCGTGGGCGACCCGGCGCAGCTCCGCCGAGCCGCTACCGGACTCCTGGTGGTGCCTGCCCCAGCTGCCGGGCGCGGCCTCCTCACCGGTGAGCAGTCCTTGGTAGAGATCGACGGAGGCCAGGTCGCAGAAGCCGGGCACGGCGACGTCGAGCAGTTCCCGGGCGGTGGTCTCCAGGTCGAGGGAGTTGCCGATGCGCGCGCTGGCCTCGTTGAGCAGGGCGAGATTACGGCGGGCACTGGCCGCCTCGCGGGCGGCGATGTGCCGTTGGGTGACGTCGGTGGCGAGTCCGGCGATACCGACCGGACGCCCGGAGCCGCTGTGCACCCGGTAGAGGTTCATGGACCAGTGGCGCCGGCCCGTGGTGCCGGGTGGGGTGCCGACGAGCTGGAGATCGGTGACGGCGTCGCCGGTCTCCAGGACGCGCTTGAGCGTGGCGGAGAGACGTTCGGCCTCGGGGCGGGCCAGGTAGTCGTCGACCGTGCGGCCGCGGTGGTCGTCGGCCTCGCCTCCGAAGACGGTGGCGAACCGCTTGTTGGCCCGCACGACGGTGAAGTCGGTCCCGAAGAGGACAAAACCGAAGGGAGATTGGCCGAAAATCGCCTGCGAGGCGGCGAGGTCCGTCTCGATGTGCCGCAGTGCCCGGACGTCGACGACGATGCAGAGCGCGGCGCGCTCACCGCCCTCCGTCTCGCTCGGCATGACATAGATCTCGGCGAGCCCGCGCACCCCGTTCTCACCCGGGATCCGGAACGGGACGAGGCCCGTCCACTCCTTGCCGTCCAGGATCTCGCCGATTCTGCGGTGGGCGTCGGGGCGCACCTCGGCGGGCATGAACGCCTTGACCGGGTCCCTGCCCACCACCTCTTCGGAGGCCATGCCGAAGAGACCGGCGGCACGCCGGCTCCACTGCTCGATCAGTCCGTCGGCCCCGATCGAGAACGACGCGACCTTTATGTAGTCATAGATCGAGCCAGGCGGGCTGCTCTGCCACATGACGTCGCCCGCCGTCCCAGGTATCTCGCTCACGCGACCGTCCCCTCCAGCTCACACACCGGACCGGTCCTGCCCGCAGTATTCAGCACTACGGGCCTCACCGGCACGGCGTTCACGATCACAGCACGGTCTCAGTCCCTTTCAGCCAGGTCCTGCCCGACCTCCGGTGATCGCTGTGCGTCCCTTCCCACTCCTAACCAGGCAGAGCGAGCTCGAACCACACGGTCTTGCCACTCTTTCCGCGCCGGGTCCCCCAGCGGCGCGCGGAACAGGCCACGAGCTGCAGCCCGCGGCCCGTTTCGTCATCGGGTCCGGCAGTACGTTCGGTGGGCGTATCCGGAACCGGATCAGAGACTTCCACCAGCAGGCCCCGGCCCTCCGGCCCCGCGCCCGGGCCTTCGCCATCGTGGTGCGGCCACCTCAGCCGGACGCCGATGGGGCCCGACGCGTAGCGCAGGGAATTGGTGACCAGCTCACTGACGAGCAGTACGGCGACATCGCCCACCGCCGCGTCGAATCCCTCCTGGTGCAGTGCGTCACGGACCGCGTGCCTGGCGCTGCGCACGGAGCCCGGCACCGCCGGAAAACTCCACTCGGCACAATCGCCTTCGGTATCGGTCACGCCGATCACTTCCCAGGGCCGGCAGCGGGGCGCACCCTGTTCAAGGGCATAATCGGCACATACCCGATATTCGACGCACCCTACCGCTCACAGGGGCCCATGGGGCGTACGGGTGTACGTCTCCCGTGCGGCGCCGCTCAGGCCCGCGAGGCCCGCAGCGCTTCCCGCAGGCGGCGTACGGCTTCGGCCACGGCGGGGCGGTCCTGGTCGAGCCAGTCGACGGTGTCCGTCTCGTCCGGGGCGAGCCAGCGCAGCTCGTCGTGGTCCTCCAGCGGGCTGGGCTCGCCCGACAGCAGCCGGACCGTCCACACCCTGAGCACATAGCCGGGTTTCAGCGGCCACTCCCCCGGGATCCGCGCCAGAGGCTCCGCTTCCACGCCGAGCTCCTCCCGGAGCTCCCGTACGAGCGCCTGCTCGCCGCTCTCGCCCGGCTCGAGCTTGCCGCCCGTTCTCTAGGCTATTCTCATCTGTCGGTTCATTACGCATCACTCTCGGAGCTGCGCACGTGAACGTCTTGGAACGCTGGACCGTCGACTTCTACGACTTCCACTCCCCACCTCCCGACGCAGAAGCCCTGGGCCTCTCCGCCTTCGGAGACCTGCACACCCGCGCCATCCGTAATGGAGCCCGGCACGGCACCCCCGTCATCCTGCCGCCGTCGGGCCGCCCTGACTCCCGGATCAACCTCTTCTTCCGGGAGGGCCGCATGGCGGCGTCCCAGCCCGGGACCTGGCGGCGCTACGCGTACACGCTCGTGGTGTGGCTGGACTTCCTGGACGCCATCGGCACTGCCTGGGACAGGGCCACGGTCCAGGACGTCGAGGCGTTCAAGGACTGGCGCATCACCGACGGCCGGAACACAGAGCGGGTACGGCCGACGTCGTTCGACACCGACCGGGCCGGGCTCAACAGCTTCTATGGCTGGGCAAGCTCCAGGTTCGGCATCACGAACCCGGTCGCGACCGTACGGTCCGACGACGAGGCAGCCACGCGGCAGGCGTACGGCCGAGGGCGCCGTGATCCGCTGCGCCCGGCCGGTTCGGCGAGTCGCCAGGTGAAGTGGCTGCTGCGAGAGGCCCTGGAGCAGTGGCGTGACATCGGATTGCGCGGATACGGCTTCGATGGGCTGAGGCGCGCGGGGCGGCAGACCGGCGGGTTCAACGAGGACAGGGACACGGCCTTCGTCGACGGCCTGTACGGGACCGGGCTGCGGCTGCGCGAGTGGGCGAGCGTACTCGACGTCGAGCTACCCGGTTCGGGCAGCGAGCGGATGGGGACGGCGTGGCTCGCGGCCAAGTGCGTCAAGGGTGGGTGCGAGGGCCGGACGTACTGGATTCCCCGGCAGGTGCTGCGGTCGGTCGAGGGATATCTGGATCCGCTGGAGGGCTCCCGGGCCGAGGTGATCAGCAGGGCACAGCGGGAGGGGCGGTACGACCGGCTCAGCGGCGTACGCATCGTCACCGGCCACGATTCCCGCGCCCGCAAGCTGCGCGTGGCCACGGCGGACGGTCCGGAAACGGTGGCCCTGGACGAGCTGGCGCCGGACGAGCGTCGACTGCTGTTCCGCCGGACGCCGCAGGGCCTGGAGCCGTTGTGGGTGTGGCTGTCGGTGAACGGCCTGCCGAAGAAGCCGCACAGCTGGGAGGACACCTTCGACGCCGCGAACCGGCGGGTGGCCGAGGCCTGGCTGCGCAAGACCGACCCCGACCAGCGGCTGGGCGAGGAACAGCGGGACCATGTGCGGCGAGAGTGTCCCCTGTGGATGACGCCCCACATGTGCCGACATTCCTTCGCTCTGAAGTGGTTCTCGATCCTCTCGCTCCTGGAGGAGCGCCGCTTGGAGGGCTTCTCCCCCGACGAGATCGATGACTTCCGTGATCAGCTCGGCGACATCTGGCTGCAGCTGGCCACGCTGCTCGGGCACCGGCATCCCGACACCACGCGGGAGTACTACCTGGAGCCTTTCACCGGCCTGCAGGTTTCGTACCTGATGGCGCTCCTGGACGACGACGAGCGGTCGGGGGTGGACACGCTGGTGCGGATCTTCGCACGTCACGGCGGGTCGGTTGTGGGGCCGGTCGTCGCGGGTGGGGGGGCACGGTGAGGGGCGGGCGCAGAGCGGCGCTTCCTCCGTCCGGCTGGGCTCCGCCCGAGCGACTGCCGGGCGGGGTGTCGGGCGCGGTGGTGCTGTTTCACGAGGAGAGCACCGGGCGGACCGTCCGGTTCGACTGTTCCGACCTGCCGGTGTCGGAGCCGGTACGGGACTGGCTGGTCCAGCGGCTGGCCGAGCGCGCGGGTACCCGCAGCGGAGTGAAGCGCGCGAAGTCCTTCCGCACCGGCTACCAGGTCGTACGAGACTTCGCTCGGTCCCTCGCGGAGTGCGAGCCGCCGCCGAGGCATCCGTCGGACATCACGGCCGAGCACGTCCGGGCCTTCACGTCCCGGTACGAGGATCCGCAGGCCCGCCGGACCTGCATGGCCCGCCTGCGGACCGTACTGCGCGGCTGCACAAAGCTCCCGGAAGCGGCACGGCGTGAGCTGTTCCAGACCCGGTTGCCCGTACTGCGGGTGTCCGAACAGGTCACGGCGTACTCCGAGGCCGAATGGCAGCAGATCATGACCGCATTGCGGCGGGATGTCCGGCTGTGCCGGGACCGCATCCGGGGCGGCCTGCGGCTCCTGGAACAGTTCCGCGCGGGCGAACTCAAGGCGGGTACCGCCGAGGCCGAACTCGGAGGTCTGCTGGACACCTTCGCTACCAGCGGCGATGTGCCACGCGCTCGTGACGGAGAAGGAACTGCCGAGGTCAAACGGCACGGCGGCGTGGTGTCGGTGATGCGCAGGCTGTCGTTGTCCCAGCAGGAGGCCGGCGCCTTCGCCCTGCTCCTGGCCGCGCTGACCGCTGAGAACCTCGGCACGGTGGCGAAATGGCCTGCCGTGTACCGCCGGGCGGACGGCCGGACGGGAGCCTCGTCCGTTGCGCTGGTGGAACAGCGCAAACCTCGCCGTGGCCCTGAGTCGGAACACTGGGTAGCCGCCGTCGAGGACCTGCCCGCGTCCCTCAGTTCCGTCCTTGAGCAGGCATCCAGTGACGAGCCGCTGTTCCACTCCCCGTTGCGGGTCTACGACCTGTTGCTCGAACTGACCGCTCCCGCCCGGTGGCTCACTGGCAGCACCGGGGCATTCGTCAACCGCCGCGCCAGCGACCGGGGCGGGCAGGGGTCCTGTTGGTCGGACGAGATCCGTGTCGAGCGATGGGCCAGGTCCCGAGGTTTCCCGCCGGTCACCCGTGACGGCGAGAACGGACTGCCAGGAATCGACGTACGCCGCATCCGTCAGACGGCACTGGAGATCCAGCGCCGCCCGGTGTCGCACAGCCGGAACACCCTGCGCGACCACTACCTCCGGCGCAGCGAGACGGTGCGCGAGCAGAGCCGGAAAGTGGTGGCCGAGGCGCTGGAGGAGCAGGTGGCGAAGGCCCGCACCGCGGCTGAGGTCGCGGTGCTCTCTCCTCGGCTGCTCTCGCTCGCCACCCAGGATCCGGACGCGGCGGCCACCGAGGCCGGGCTCGCTCCGGAGGTGCTGAAGAGCATGGCCTCCGGGGAACGGGACACCGGCGTCGTCGCCTGCCGCGACCACCATGAGAGCCCTCATGCCCCGGTTGGCGAGGCCTGCCCTGCCTCGTTCCTGAACGGCTGCCTGAACTGCGCCAACGCCCGTGCTCTGCCGCACCAACTGCCTGTACAGATCGCGTTGCACGATCGGCTGGCAGCGCTCCGGCCGAACCTTGATCCCCAGACCTGGCAGGCCCGCTATGCGCTGCCCCTGGCGAGGTTGCAGAGCATCCTCGACCACTACAGCACCGCCGAGCAGACCGCCGCGCGCGTCGCCGTCACAACCCGGCACGCTGCTCTGATCGACACGCTCCTCAGCGGACGGACCGACCTGCGATGACCACTCTCGCGTCCTCCGTCCCCATCCCTGCGGCCGAATCGGTGCCCTGGCCGGCCGACCACGTGCCCGTTCTGCGCAACCGGCCCGTCCGGCTCGGCACGGACACTGCTGACCTGTCCCGCTTCGGTGACGACGTGTGGAACATCCGCCCTTCTCATCCCGACCCGCACACCAAGGTCGGCAACATCAGTTTTCTTCCGTTTCCGGAGCCACTTCGGCGTCAGTTCCGCGCAGTGCTTCTGGCCGTCCTGGACCATCCGCAGCCGGTCGAGCCCAGCGGCCGACAATCAGCGGCCTCGCTGACCGGAATCGGCTCGCTGCCCATCCTCACCGCAGACCTCCAGCTGTTCGCCCACTGGATGTCGGAGCACTGTTTCGCCCGTATCGCCGACGTGACCGAGCGGGACCTCGCCGAGTACCTCAGTCATGTGCTGCGCTTGGCCAAGTCGCCCGCGCGCAAGGCGGACGCCGTGTGCGCGGTACGCACCCTGTGGCTCTTCCGCGACCTGGTGCCAGAACCGTGCCGCCTGAACACCGAGTATCCCTGGCAGGGCCTGACCGCCAATGCCCTCGTCGGACTGAGGGCCACGAAGGGGGAGAACAAAAGGCCCCGTATCCAGGACGAAACGATGGAGCCAATCCTGGCCTGGGCTCTGCTGATGGTCGACCAGATCGGTCCGGACATCTGTGCCGCGTGGCGCGAGTACACCGAGCTGAGACTGTGCGAGCATCCTTCCCAAACGGCTTACTCCGGCCCCGTGGGTGACCGCCTGATCGCATACGCGGACCACTGCCGCCGCACGGGAACGCCCCTTCCCGGGCTCCCTGGATCAAGCCCTCACCAGAACAACTACAACCATGTCCAGCGCCTTGTCGGGCTGCCCTGCGAGGGAGGTCTGAGCACCGCACAGCAGCGCCTGGTCTCAGGGCAGCAGCTGCCCGTCGCGTCCGACAGCTTCGTGGGTACGATCACCGGCCGGATCCAGGGACGTCCCTGGCGGGACACTCCCCTCGCCGTCCACGAACTCCCCCGACTGTGGCGGCTCCTGAGCGGCGCCCTGTTCATCGTGGTGTGCTACCTGTCCGGCATGCGTCCCGGGGAGGTGCTCTCCCTGCGCCGCGGCTGCCGGAGCACGGACGAGGCGACCGGGCAACTCCTGGTCAACGGTCGACGGGGCAAGGGCTACGACCGCTCCCCCGACGCGCCGGAATCCGCCGAACCTCTGCGCCCCTGGGTCGTAGTCGCCCCCGTGCACGACGCCATCGCCCTGCTCGAATCCCTGCACGACAAGCCGTACCTGTTTCCTGCCCAGCTCCACAGCGGCGCCGATCCCGCTGCAGACGCCCGCGCACGTACCTGCGGCTCCATCAACCACGCCATCACGCACTTCGCGAGCTGGGTGAACGAGACCTTTCGCCGCGCAGACGGAACCGATCCCATCCCTGCGGACCCGTCAGGGAATCTCAACGCCAGCCGCTTCCGGCGCACGCTGGCCCGCTTCATCGTCCGCCGCCCACGCGGCCTGATCGCTGCAGCCCTCCAGTACGGCCATGTCGACACCAAGGTGACGCTCAACTATGCGGGCGCACCGGACACCGACTGGCTCCAGGACATCGCGGTCGAGAAGCTCGAACTCGTCCTGGAGCAGATCAGCGACGACGCCCAGCGACTCGCGGCAGGCGAGCACGTCAGCGGGCCTTCTGCCGACGAATACCGCCGTCGGGTCGCCGACTCGGCCGACTTCCCCGGCCGTACGGTCATCAGCCCCCGCAGCGCCGCGCGGCTCCTGGCCGGCACGGACCCCCAGGTGCACCACGGAGAGGGCATGACCTGCGTCTGGCGCCCCGAAACGGCCGCCTGCCGCGCAGCCCGCCTCGCCCAGGGCCTGCCCGAGCCGACTGGCCCGGACGAGAGCGAGTGCCGGTCCAACTGCACCAATCTCGCGTTCACCGACCGGGACATCGCCCACCGTAAGCAGACCCTCCGCGACTGGGAGGCGGCAGCGTCCGACCCGCTGGCGCCCCAGCCTTTGCGTGACAGGGCCGCGGCCCAGGCCGAACGCATCACCTCGCTCATCCACCGTCACGAGCGGAACCGCACCGAAGGAGCTCCGGCATGACCACCCGCCGCCCCCGCGACCTCAGCGCCGAACGCTCCGCGCTCCGAGCCGCAGCCGACCGCCTCCTGGAAGGCGCCCCCCTGCACTCGGAAACCGGCCGTCTCACGGTCACCGAGCTACTGCGTGAGTCCGGTTTGCGCCGAGACGTCGTCTACGGCGACCACAAGGACCTCGTGGAAGAGTTCCAAGGCAGGGCGAGGGCACGGAACCACACCCCAGCCGTCGCCGAGTCGCTCGCTACGGAGAACACCCAGCTGCGAGAGAAGCTGACTGAGGCCACATCCGCACTGGGCAAGGAACGCGAAGTGACAGCGGCCCTCCGCCGGCTGATCGCCGAACTCGCTCTGGAACTGCACGCCACGCGGGAAGGGATCGGCCCAGCCCGCGTCACCAACTTGCCTGCCCGACGGAGGCCGGCCCGCGGACGCTGAACACCGGCCCCGCCCAACCAGCGTGACCAAGGTCAGTGTTATCCATACCTGGTGACCTCCTCGACGAGCTCCCTCCAGGTGCGGGCGCATTGCCCGCTCATCCTCATCACCAGTGCACCGGTCTGGCTCGACCAGGATCTTGCGCTGCTCGGGCTGGACGATCTCGCGGACAGCGTCGTCAGCAGTTCTCTCATCGGTATCGCCAAGCCCGACCGCGGCATCTACGAGACCGCGGTGGAACGGGCTTCCGTACGCGCAGAGCGATGCCTCTTCGTGGACGACCGAGCGGAGAACATCGAAGCGGCCGCCGCACTTGGTATGACCACGGTGCTGTATCGATCCGTCGGCGACCTGCAGGCGGCTCTGACGCCGGTGCTGCAGACGTCACCTCGGAACTGATCCGGCTGCCATCACATCAGGTCGCCCCAGGACTTGAGATCGTCGAAGAGCAGCTGGTCGACGGGCGGCACCCGGTCCCGGTCCGCGTACGAGAACCACTCCACGTCCTCGATCTCGCTGCTGGCGCGCAGTTCGCCCGTGAACTCGGCGGTGTAGCAGGCCATCCTCACCACCGCGCCGTCCGGAAGGCCGGGGCCCCCTGCCTCGTAGGTCCCCACGTGGGCCACGGTCTCCGTGTCGATCAGGACCGTCAGCTCTTCCTTGATTTCGCGCACGAGTGTCTCGAGGTCGGTCTCCGCGCCCTCTCGCTTGCCCCCCGGGATGTAGAAGACGTCCTTTCCGCGCGGGCGCGCGCACAGGATCCGTCCGCCCTCGATCCGCACCCATGCCACCGTGTCGATCAGCACCGGCAGCGCCTCTTTCCTCTCGCCCCAAAACTGGCCGAGAAGGACCCTACCGGCGCGGAGCCACGAACCGACGGCGCTCGACACTCACCGACGCCACCACTCCCGACAACCGACTTGCCTAATGAACGCCCGGCAGCTCCCAGCGCCCGGCCAGCTCCGGCGGGGCACTGCGGCGGGCGGCCAGCAGCCGCCCGCCGTCGAAGACGGCTCCGGCCACCACCACGGAATCACTCATGCGCCGGAGCGTAGCCGGTGGTCCCGCCCGGGCCCGGCCCTCCCTACGGGCGCGCGCTCCGGCTCGTTCTCTCCACCCAGTAGAGCTGCTCGTGCCCATGACGGCCCAGGCCGTCCGCGATCTTCTGCGCCTCGTCCTGCGTCGCGTAACGCCCGACGCGGTACCTGTTGCCGTTGTCGTCCTGCCTGATCACCAGCCAGGGGAGCACGGCGCCGCTGTCCGTCATGATGTTCCTCCCCAGCATCCCGCTCCTCTCCCCGTCGGCGTGCACGTCTCTAAGGATCCCCAGGAAACCGCAGTACGCATATGCCCGAGCGTACGCCTGACCTTTACTCAGCGGATGCGTGTTTACACAAAGAGATACGCATCCGGCCATACCGAAGGGGGCGCACTCCGCGAATGCGCCCCCTTTTCCGCCAACAGGCGGCCGACGAACGCCCGCCGTCGGCCACCCATCGACCAGAGCATGACAAGACGCAGGGTGGCCACCGTCACCTTCACGTACGGTGCGGGATCACCGGCTCCGCGTCACGGCGCCGGATGGTCCGCCCGCCCCGGCCGTCACCACCGCCGGACCGGCGCCGTCACCGCCCACGGCCGCCCCTGCCGTCATCTGACCGGCAGATGGTAGGCGATCCTGTAGCGGTCGGCGGGGACGACCACGTCGGCCGTCTCCACGGCCATCCCCGACGCGTAGTACGTCCGTCCGATCACGATCACCACATGGCCGGGCACCCCACCGAGCGCCAGGAGCTCCTCCGCCAGCCCGGGGCGCGCACCGACCTCCTCGGCCACGTTGTCCACGACGACATCGATCGCCGCCATGCGGTCGACGACGCCGCAGCCGCCCAGCGGGCCCTCCTCTGGCAGCATCACCGGCGTACGCCCCGTGACGGCCAGCGGCTCCCAGGACGTGGACAGCATCATCGCCTCCCCCGACTCCCGGAAGACGTACCCCGTGCGCATCACGCGGTCGCCCGGCTCGATCCCGAGCCGCTCCGCGATCTCGGGACTCGCCCCCTCCTGC
Source organism: Streptomyces sp. NPDC005791 (assembly GCF_042871485.1). Taxonomy (NCBI): domain Bacteria; kingdom Bacillati; phylum Actinomycetota; class Actinomycetes; order Kitasatosporales; family Streptomycetaceae; genus Streptomyces; species Streptomyces sp. NPDC005791. The sequence goes on along the minus strand of NZ_JBIAIP010000001.1, from coordinate 811,327 downwards.
TCACTGCGGGACTCCCAGGTTCCCCGCATCCCTTCCGCCGCCTGCTCCTGACGGAACGGGCCGGCCCCGCCTCCCGGCCGGTAGCCCGAGCGCTCGATCCGGCGCGGGACCGGACGCGCCCGCACGTAGGTGCCCGAGCCCGACCGCCCCTCGACAAGCCCCTCGGCCATCAGCACCTTGCGGGCCTCAAGCGCCACGGTGTCCGACACCCCGTACTCCTCGCGGATGCGCGCTTGCGACGGCAGGCGGGTATGGGGCGGCAGCGCGCCGTCGACGATCTTCTTCCTCAGATCGCTCGCCACGCGCAGATAGGCGGGCTGCTCACCGAAAGCCACAGGCCACTCCCAACAGGTTGACAGACAGCTACAGCGTGGCAACCGTGGGTTGAGTCCCGCAAGCGCAGGCCAGGGTTTCACTCGAAGTGATGATTCCGCCCTCACCAGCGCATACCTGGGCCAGGTGCGCGCCGGACACCCCCCACACCCTTGACCCTTTTTGGTCCAGACCAATACCTTCCTGTGCACACAGCACAGCAACGGCTCCAGCTGCCCCTCCGGACCACGCACAGGAACGAGCCCCATGCGCCGAAGAACCCTGACCGGACTGACCACCGCCGCCTGCGCCCTGACCCTGCTGGCCGGCCTCGCACCCGCAGCCACCGCCACCGCCGTACCCGGCCACGACCGGGGTCCGGGCCACCACGACCGCGCGTACCGCACCGTCGGCTACTTCACGCAATGGGGCGTCTACGGACGTGACTTCCAGGTCAAGGACCTGGACACCAGTGGCACCGCCGCCAAACTCACCCACATCAACTACGCCTTCGGCAACGTCAGCGCCGAAGGCCGGTGCTTCACCGGCAACGTGCCCGGCGAGGCCGACGCCTGGGCGGACTACGCCCGTCCGCTCGACGCCGCCGGGTCGGTGGACGGCGTCGCCGACTCGGACACGCAGCCCCTCGCCGGCAACTTCAACCAGCTGCGCGAGCTCAAGGCCGCGCATCCGGGCCTCAAGGTGATGATCTCCCTGGGCGGCTGGAGCTGGTCCACGCACTTCTCGGACGCCGCCCGCACCGCCGCGTCCCGGAAGGCGCTCGTCTCGTCCTGCCTCGACCTGTACATCAAGGGCGATCTGCCCGTGGACGGCGCACGCGGCGGCGAGGGAGCCGCGGCCGGCCTCTTCGACGGCATCGACCTCGACTGGGAGTGGCCCGGCTCGGCCGGCGACACGGACACGGTGTACCGCCCCGAGGACAAGAAGAACTTCACGGCCCTGGTGCACGAGTTCCGCACCCAGCTCGACGCCTACGCGAAGAGCAGCCGGAAGGGGAAGGCCGAGCCGAAGCACTACGAGCTGTCCGCCTTCGTCCCCACCGCCCCGTCCAAGATCGACGCGGGATTCGACGTGCCGCGCATCATGCGGGACTTCGACTTCGTCAATCTCCAGGGCTACGACTTCCACGTCTCGGGCGAGACGACGACCGCACAGCAGTCCGCGCTGCGCGCCAAGGGCGACTTCAGCGTCGACCAGACGGTCCGCGACTGGATCAGGCGCGGCGCCCCGGCCCGCAAGCTCGTGATGGGCATGCCGTTCTACGGTCAGGGATGGACAGGCGTCACCGGGGGCGGTGACGGCCTCGGACAGCCCGCGGCGGCGCCCGCGCCGGCCACGTACGCCGCCGGCTACGAGGACTACAAGGCGCTCAAGGAACTGGCCGCGTCCGGGCGGTTCGCGGTGCACCGGGACACCCGCAACGGCCATGCGTGGCTGTTCGACGGCACCACCCTGTGGACGTACGACGACCCACAGGTGCTGCGCGCCAAGACCTCGTACATCCGCGACCGGGGACTCGGCGGCGCGATGTTCTGGTCGCTGGACGGCGACACGGACGACGGTGAGCTGATGACCGCGGTCGACCGGGGGCTGCGCCGCCGCTGAGGGCTGGCGATGTGACCGTGCGGGGCGCAGCCGCCCCGCACGGTCCGCACACCTGGAATCAGCCCGTCCAGTACGTGTCGTGCTTGAAGAAGAACTCCGCCCGCTCCTTCTCCGGCCAGTCGGAGACCTTCCCCACCTTCTCGAAGTACTCCTCGCGGGGCGCACCCGGTGTGAAGAGCAGCAGCATCGACGCGGGTTCCTCGGAGTCGTTGCGGAAGGCGTGCAGGCCGCCCTGGGGCACGTACAGGAAGTCGCCCGCCGTGGCGTCGGTCCACTGCTCGCCGTCGTAGATCCGCACCGTCCCGTCGAGGACGAAGAAGGACTCCGAGATCGACCGGTGGAAGTGCTCGGCCGGGCCACCCGCCCTGGGGCCCATGTTGATCCGGTACAGCCCGAACTCGCCGTGCGTGGACTCCGACGTGGCCAGGTAGTGGGTGCTGCCTCCACTGCGTGTCAGGAACTCCGGGGCGGTGTCCGCCGGCCGGTACTGCGCACTGATCTCGCCCGCGCCGTCCGTGTAGACGGGTTCCGGATACGACATGCCGCTCTCCCTGCCCCGGTCCTGGACCGGTCCGCTCGTCCCGCGCGCCGGTACCGCACCGGCGGCGTGGTCTTCCCTACCTTCGTACGGTGAGCCTCAAGCGCATCTCAGTTCTCGCGCCCCTGATCGCGGGCGCCCTGGTCCTCCCCCTGCCGCCGCTGTCGCACGCCGGCGGGCCGGTCCCTGACCCGGTGTGCGGCAGGACGCAATCCCCCTCCGACGCCTCATGGACACCGACCTCCACCACCTTCGGCGAGGCCGGCGGATACGACCCCTATGTCGGCAACGGCTACCTGGGTCACCGGGTGCCCGCCACCGGCGCCGGATACGCCGCCACGGACCAGAGGACCGGCTGGCCCCTCTACACACCACGGTACGACGGTGCCTTCGTCTCCGGGCTGTACGCCCGCGACAAGGACCTCGCCGAGGGCCGCGAGGTGATCGCCGCGCTGCCGTCCTGGACCACGCTCGACGTACGCGTCGGTTCCGAGACGTACGGCTCGGCCACGCCCGCCGGCCGCATCTCGCACTACCGCCAGACCCTCCACCTGCGCTGCGGCGTCGTGGTCACCTCCCTGCGGTGGACCACGGCCGGCGGACGCGCGACCGACCTGACCTACGAGGTGCTGGCCGACCGCTCGGACGTGCACACCGGCGCCGTACGCCTGCGGATGACCCCGCACTGGAGCGGCACCGCGACGGTCACGGGCCGGCTGGACGCGCGCGGGGCACGCCGGGTCACGGTCGCCGACGACGGCACGTTCCGCACACTCGGCACGGGCACACGGGGCGCGATCGTCCAGCGGGGCACCGACAGCGCCCGCACCACCCGGGTCAGGGCGGGCCGCTCGTACACCTTCGAGAAGTACGTCGGCGTCGACACCGCCCTCACCTCCCGCGCCCCGCTCGCCTCCGCCGGAGCAGCGGCGGACCGTGCGGCCCGGCGCGGCTGGTCCGGGGTCCTCGCCGGCAACGCGCGGGCCTGGCGGCAGGCGTGGGCGTCCGACATCAGGACGCCGGGCAGCCCGGATCTGCAGGCCTGGCTGCGCGCCGCGCAGTACGGGCTGCTCGCCAACACCCGGCCCGGTTCGTCGGACAGCATCGCCCCGGCCGGGCTGACCAGCGACAACTACGCGGGCATGGTGTTCTGGGACGCGGAGACCTGGATGTACCCGGGGCTGCTCGCCACCCGCCCCGAGCTCGCCCGCTCCGTCGTGGAGTACCGCTACCGCACCCGGACCGCCGCCCGCGCCAACGCCGAGAAGCTGGGGTACGAGGGGCTGTTCTACCCCTGGACGAGTGCGAGCGAGGGGCGCCTGGACTCCGAGTGCCAGAGCTGGGACCCGCCGCACTGCCTCACCCAGAACCACCTCCAGGGCGACATCGCGCTCGCCGTCTGGCAGTACTACCTCGCCACCGGTGACCGCGCCTGGCTGGCCGACCGCGGCTGGCCGCTGCTGAAGGGCATCGCGGACTTCTGGCAGTCGCGCGCCACGGCGAACTCCGACGGCAGCTACTCGGTGAAGAACGTCGCGGGCCCCGACGAGTACAGCAACGGGGTCACGGACGGCGTCTTCACGAACGCGGTAGCGGCCACCGCCCTGCGCAACGCCACCCGCGCCGCCGCACTCCTCGGCCACCAGGCACCCGCGGGCTGGACGCGGGTCGCCGACGGACTGCGCATCCCGTACGACGCCGAGCGGAAGCTGTTCCTCCAGTACGCCGGTTACAACGGCTCGACGATCAAGCAGGCCGACACGGTCCTGCTCCTCTACCCGCTGGAGTGGCCGATGGAGGAGGGCGCCGCAGCGGCCACCCTCGACTACTACGCCGCCCGCACCGACCCGGACGGCCCCGCGATGACCGACTCGGTGCACGCGATCGACGCCGCCGAGATCGGCGGACCGGGCTGCGCCACGTACACGTACCTCCAGCGTGCGGTACGTCCGTTCGTCCGGGGTCCCTACAACCTCTTCTCCGAGGCGCGGGGTGAGAAGTCCGGCGCCGAGGATCCGCTGTCGGGCTTCCCCGCCGAGGACTTCCTCACCGGGAAGGGCGGGCTCCTCCAGGTCTTCACGCACGGCCTGACCGGTCTCAGGCTGCGCGAGGACGGCGTACGCCTCGACCCGCTCCTGCCCCCGCAACTGCGCGAGGGCGTGCAGCTGACGGGGCTGCGCTACCGGGGCCGTACGTACGACATCGCCGTCGGCCCCCGGACGACCACGGTCCGGCTCACGGCCGGTGCGCCCTTCACCGTCCACACCCCGGCGGGCCCACGCCGACTCTCCGGCACCCTCACCCTCCCCACCCGGCGCCCCGACCTCACCCCGACGACCGACGCGGCCCGCTGCCGCCCCGCGACGGCCACCTCGGAGGCGCCCGGCCTGTACGCCGAGGCGGCGGTGGACGGCAGCCCGTCGACGTCCTGGTCCCCGGACGGTGCGACGGGCACGCTGACGGTGGTCCTGCGCGAGGCGGCCCGTCTCACCTCGCTCACGCCCACCTGGACGGACATCGCACCGGCCTCCCACACCCTGGAGACCTCCCTGGACGGCCGCAGCTGGCAGCCGTACGAACCGGGCACCACGGCCCGCCAGGTCAGGCTCACGGTCCGCTCGGCGGACGCGGAGAAGCCGACGGGGGTGACCGGACTGACCGTCACCACACGCGATTAGGCCATCGCCGGCCACGGACTGCGCGGGCGCGGCCTAGCGGGTCGCGAGCCGCTCCAGCAGGGCGGCGCTCCGCGCCAGCACCGCCCGCTCCTCATCGGTGAGTTCGGCCTCGATGGCCTGCGCGAGCCAACCGGCTCTGCGGCCGCGCTCCGCCTCGAGCGCGGCCCGGCCGGCTTCCGACAGCTCGACCAGCGACTTGCGGCCGTCCGTGGGGTGGGCCCGGCGCGTGATCAGGTTCTGCTCCATGAGGAGCCCCACCGCCCGGGCCATCGACTGGGGGCGTACGCGCTGATCGGCGGCGAGATCGCTGGTGGTCATCGCGCCGTCACGGTCGAGCGCACCGAGCACGGCGACCTGGCTCAGCGGGATGCGGTCCTCGTGTTTGACGCGCCGGGTGAGCTTGCCCATCGCGGTGCGCAGTTCGGCGGCGATGGCGGCGGCTTCCGAGGTGGGCATAGGGCACTTTACCCCGGCGCTCAGGGCATACCTGTGCCCTGACCTGCACCGGAGGAGTGTACAGCCAAACTGAGCAGCATTGCTGTACAGTCGCGCGTTGTCGGGCTCAGCGCCAGCGTTGTCGCAGCCAGGGCCGGACACATGACAACGGGAAGGAACTCCCATGTCCACACAGGCAGTCGGCTCCGTCAACGCCTCCATCGAGACCGTCACAGCCCGCCGGATCATCGACAGCAGGGGCAACCCGACGGTCGAGGTCGACGTCGTCCTGGCGGACGGTTCCCCGGGGCGTGCGGCTGTCCCCTCCGGCGCCTCCACCGGTGCCCGGGAGGCCCTGGAACTGCGGGACGGAGACCCCGCGCGCTGGCACGGCAAGGGCGTCGACCGCGCGGTGGCCCACGTCAACGGAGAGATCGCGGCGTTCGTGCGGGGCCGCGACGCGGCGGACCAGGCGGGTCTCGACGCCGCGCTGATCGCCCTCGACGGCACCGCCACGAAGTCCCGGCTCGGCGCCAACGCGGTCCTCGGCGTCTCCCTCGCCGCCGCCAAGGCAGCCGCGGCGGCGCACCGCCGGCCGCTCTACCGCTACCTCGGCGGCGCCGACGCCCACCTCCTGCCGCTCCCGATGATGAACATCCTCAACGGCGGCGCGCACGCCGACAACCCGCTGGACTTCCAGGAGTTCATGATCGCGCCCGTGGGTGCGGACACCTTCGCCGAAGCCGTCCGCATGGGCAGCGAGGTCTTCCACACCCTGCGCCGCGACCTGCTGGCCGCCGGGCACTCCACGGGCGTCGGCGACGAGGGCGGTTTCGCGCCCGCGCTGCGTACCGCCGAGGAGGCGCTCGACTTCGTGATGGCCGCCATCGAGCGCACCGGCTACCGCCCCGGCACGGACTTCGGTCTGCTCATGGACCCGGCGTCGTCGGAGTTCTTCCGCGACGGGGTGTACGACTACGCGGGCGAGGGCGTGCGCCGCACCCCCTCCGAGAACGCCGACTACCTGGCCAAGCTCATCGACGCCTACCCGGTCGTCTCCATCGAGGACCCGATGGCGGAGGACGATCTGGACGGCTGGCGCGAGCTGACCTCCCGCGTCGGCGACCGCTGCCAGCTCGTCGGCGACGACGTGTTCTGCACCGACGAGACCCTGCTGCGCGAGGGCATCCGCACCGGTGTCGGCAACTCGGTCCTGGTCAAGGTCAATCAGATCGGGACCCTGACCGAGGCGCTGTCGGCGGTGACCACGGCCCACCAGGCGGGCTGGACGGCTGTCATGTCGCACCGCTCGGGCGAGACGGAGGACACCACCATCGCGGACCTGGCGGTGGCGACCGGCTGCGGTCAGATCAAGACCGGCTCGCTCTCCCGTTCCGACCGCACGGCGAAGTACAACCAGCTGATCCGGATCGAGGAGGAGCTGGGCGACGCCGCCCGCTTCGCGGGCCGCGCCGCACTGCGCCGGGCGTGAACGGCGGGCAGTAGCATGTCGGGCCGGGCGGAGCCGTAGCGCAGAGGTCGTCGCGCGCGGTCTCCAAAACCGCGAGGCCGCCGGTTCGAATCCGGCCGGTTCCGCCCTCGGTCCAGGACAGGGACCGCTGCCGTTGTCGGTGCCGGGCGACAGCATCCGACCATGAACGGTGAAGCCTTCAACTGGCATGACGTCCTTGGGCGTTGGCAGGAGGAGTGGGTTCCGCGCGCCGACGGTGACGACGAGGAGGAGGACGAGGCCGACGAGCCGGCCCTCGTCGGCCCGGGCAGACCCGGCGCGGACGAGACGGCGATCGTCGCGGCCGAAAGGCGGCTGGGGCGGAGGCTGCCGCCCTCCTACCGGCAGTTCCTGGCGGTGAGCGACGCGTGGCACGTGGACCAGATGGCCGCGATCTATCAGCTCGGTGGCGCCGCGGACATCGACTGGTTCCAGGACCCGTACGACATGACCCGGCTCTGCGAGCAGAATCTGGGCGACGATCCGCGCCAGGAGGACGTCCTGCTCGCCGGGATGTGGCAGCGGGCACTGCGGCTCGAGACGGACTCCGACATGTCCTACGCCCTGCTCGACCCGGGCGACAGTGACCAGGACGGCGAGTGGGCGCTCTACGTCCACAAGGGCTGGGGCGGTGAGTACCCGGACCGCTACCCGTCGTTCCGCGCGTACATGGAGGCGATGTACCGCCACTTCCACTCCACCCGGGTGGACCGGCCCGACTTCGTGAACGCGACCACCCGTGCTCAGGACGCCCGTGTCGAGGAGGCCCGTCTGCTGGCCCTGCGCGGGCGCCACGAGGAGGCACTGCCCCTGCTCGAGGAGGCACTGCCCTTCGGACGGCCACGGAGCGCCGCCCTGCTCCACCAGATCCAGCACCTGCGGGCTCCACGCAGTTCCCAGGATTACGGCCTCCTGGTAGCCGATCCGCGCCATCTGCCCGAGGTCCTGCCCGTGGAGGCCATGGCGACTGGGCGGGGACGACCACTGGCTCGGCATGATGGCTGCCCGAGGTGCCGCCCGGGAGACCGCCGAGGCCGTACTGAGCGCGATGCGTGACGCACCCATCGCCACGCGCCTCCGGGACCCTGGGGCCAGGCGGTCGCCGAGGCCCGGGAATCAGCCCGCTGGGGGGCGACCGACGCCGCATGGCGGGTGCTGCGGGACGCGCTGCCCCTGTGGGAGGCTCATACGCCACCGCCTCGTCGACAAACCCCCGCCCGCGCTCCCCGCCACGCCGGAACCGGCCGCTCCCGGCGCACCCGTGCGCCGCCTGCTGGTGGAGTGTGCCTCATGTGGTCGCCCGGGCCCGGCCGAAGCGCTCCCGGGCGAAGCCCCCTCGAACCAGTGACCCTGGTGTTTTCCACATCCGCCCCCCGGGGCGGCCGACGTGGAACAGTCACTGCGTACAGGTAAGCCGGTAACTCGGGCTGTCTGCCCGGACGTTGGAAGGTGGAGAAGTGTTGAACAGGATTCGGGACGTACGCACCAGGTCGGCCGTGGCCGTGGGGGCCCTGCTGGCAGGACTCGTGGGCGGCGCCGCCGTCGGCGCGCCGTCCGCCATCGCCGCGGCCGATCCCGCGTGCAGCCGCGGGGCCACCATCTACAACAAGGTCACGAATCCCACCTCGTACAAGTACATTCCCTACGCCGCCTCCAACACGAGCAATTGCTGGCTGGACCGCGGGATGAGCAATTCGGCAGTCACCGCCCTGCAGAAGAACCTCAACGCCTGCTACGGATACAAGCTGGCGACGGACGGGGTCTACGGAGACCTCACCGAATCCGCACTCATCACCGTACAGAAGAAGGTGGGCGTGACGGCCGACGGCGATTACGGGCGCAATACGCGCAGCGCGATGGTGTGGGCGAACTACAGCCTGGAAACCGGATCGCGGATCAACTGCACCTGAACCGAAGGCCCGCCGGGGTCGGCCCGCCTCCCGGCCCCGGCGTCGTGAACGACCCGGCGGGCCGGGCCGGGGCGCGCCCGGACCAGCCGACGCCGGTCGGCCGGGAGCGGTGCCGGGCCCGACCTCCGGGCGCCTGCGACGGATCTCCACATGTCACACGCAGGAGCACCGCGGCCTCCGGCACCCCTCTGCGCACGAAGCGAGCCCCTCACGCGGATCGCGAACAATGTCCCATTCGAGGCGTATTAAAGATTCGACGGACGGAAAGTCCGTCGATGGGTCCGGTGAAGAAACCGTATCGGTCCATGAACCGATGTGACCTCACCGGCTATTCGATGGGAAAAAGCACTGCGAAGGGCTACCGGGTGGGTGGCCTCGTAACGCCCTGACGTGCTTTCATCCTTCACACCACGGAAGCCGCCGCAACCGTGACAACGGCGAGGGACTTCTTTCCTGACGGAGTCGACCCCAGCCATACGGAATTAACGTGAAGGGAATTCACTCATGAGCTCCGCCCCCCAGATCCAGACCCAGGAAATCTCCGACGCGGACCTGGACGCCGTCTCCGGCGGCGTCGTCGCCGGCGGCCTGGCCGGCGAGGTCTCCCTCGCCACGCCTCTCTCCTCGCTCTCCGCGGGATTCTCGGGCGCCGCCGGCGTCGACGTGCTGGGTGTCGCCGGGCTCGGCACCACCTCCACGCTCTCGGCCTGATCCGACGCCGAGCCCCTATGCCCCGATGCCGTCCAAGGCGCGGGGCATAGGGGCCGTGGGGCACCATGAGCGACGCACATCGGACTCCGCATCCATGGACCAGAAGGCTTCGCACGTGAGGGACCGCCCACACACGACTCGCCGTCCGCCCGCGCCCGGAAACCGGTGGGAGCTCGTCTGGAGCCACCGGGACGAGCTGCTGGAGATCGCGCGCCGCCGGTCTTCGAGCCTCGATGAGGCCGAGGACGCCGTCCAGGAAGCGATGCTGCGCGCGGTGGAGGACCCTGACGTCCAGTACGGCCGGGTGCGCTCATGGCTCAGGCACGCGACCGTACGCGCGTGCGCCGAACGCCACCGCCAGGTCGCCCGCGACTCTGAGCTGAGCACGAGCCCTTACGTCGCCCCCGCCGAGCCCTCCCCGGTCGAGGAAGTGGCGTGCGACCGGGCGGAGGCCAGGTGGCTGGCCGATCGCAGCGCGGAACTGCTGCCCGCCCGCCAGGCCGAGGCGCTACGGCTCCAGTCCCAGGACCTCGATGTCGTACAGGTCTCCCAGGCCATGGGGCTGAGCTACCGGGCGACCGAGTCGCTGCTCGCCAGGGCCCGACGTTCACTGCGTACCGTCCTGGCCGGCAGCCTCACTCTGACCATGACCGCCTGGATGTTCGTACGCAGGTTCCCGCGCACGGGCGTCGCCCAGTCGGCAGTGGCGACCTCGGCGGCCGTGACGGTCGCCGCGGTGGGGCTGTCCCTGCCCGCCGCTCCCCCCGACCGGCCGGACGACCGCCCACCGAGGGCCGGCGCCTCACGCCCCGCCCCGGCCACGCAGTCCCCCGCGCCTCAAGCGCCCCCCGAGCATCCGCACGCGCCGTCCTCCTCCCCGGCCCCGCAGCGGGTCGACCGTGCGGACCAGTTCACCTCCCGGCCCGATGGGGTCGGCGCGCCGGCGACGCGTGATCCGCAGGTCCCGACGGCTGCGCGGATCGAGATCGGGCCCGTCAGACTGGCACCGGTACTGCCGTCGGCCGGCACCACGGCGATACCGGTTCTTCCGGTGGACGCGCTCGACGTCACTTCCGTGGAGCCGACGTCGGTACCGTCCGGCATCGCCACCGACAAGCCGACCGCCCTTCTGCCGGCGGCCGGACTGCGCGACGCCGGTCACCGGCCCTGACGACGGTCGGCGGGCCGGCCATGAGGCGTTACGTCGCCCGAGGCGCCCGCGCGCTGGGGGCTGGGCGCTGGGCGCGCATCGTACGTCCCCCTGCTCGCCACCTGGGCCCTGGCATCCTTCCTGCTCACGCCGTCCGGTCGGCAACACACCACTCTTCAGCCGACGGATGATGTCGGTGCCGGCCCCCGGGGAGCGTGCTGGTCAGCCGCCCCCACCGTCACTCGGCGTGTGCTCGCTCCGCGCCGCGCGCCGCATTCTCCTGGCCGATGACATGGGCGAAGGACTGTTCCGTGCCCGCGGCGCCGTAGAGCGCGAAGTAGCCCAGTGACTTGCCCCATTGCATGTTGGCGTAGGAGTCGGCGGCCGTCTCGTACGACAGCGAGTCGGCGCCGTCGCGCAGGAGGACGGCGGCGAAGTGGTTCTGCCAGGCGCCGCCCTGGCGGTTGCTGAGGTTGATGTAGTGGTTCTCCCCGACTGCCGGATTGTCGCGCACCGTGCCGAGCCCGCCGGGCGGCCGTCCGATCAGCTGCTGCGCGGTGCCCTGGCAGTCGTTGGGGATCGAGATCATCAGCGTCTCGACCTCCGCCTCCCGGGCCTCGACGGAATTCAGGCCGTTGAGGTAGTCGGCGGACACTCGTTTCAGCAGTTCCTTGGCGCTGGCCAGGGTCTGGCCCGTGGGGAAGGTGCTGTCGCTGAACTGCTGCAGCAGCCAGCCGCCCCCCATGACGCTGTTCGCCAGGCCGTTGGCCCGTCCGTACAGGTCGTTGACCAGACTGGCGGCCCCCGCACCCTTGCCCTCGGCCTTGTGGATCTCCTCGGTCAGCATCACGATGGGGGCCAGCTTCGGCGCCCTGCCCACATGCTGCAGATAGGCGTCGCGCTTGCCCGTCCGCATCTCCGCGGTGTCCCCGCGGACCGGTTCGAACGCGGCGTCGCCCGCGTCCTGGCCGGCGGCGGTGACCGATGATCTGGCCCGGTCCTCCGACTTGTAGACGGGCAGCACCTGGTGCAGGGTCCGGTCCCCGACCGTGACGGTGTCCCCGGGCTCCAGGGTGATCGCCACCCGCTCCTGGGCGTCCAGCTCGGCGGCGGCCCGCTGGATCAGCGCGGCGTCGGCGTAGGCCGTCCGCCTGTCACGCAGCGCGATCAGACCGTTCGCGGAGACCTTGTCGAAGCCGTGGGCGTCCGGCCCCTGGGCGTACCGCTGCACCGTCGTGGCCCGCGTCAGGGCGCGGGTCACCGCGGAGTTGCCCGCACTGCGCTGGAGGTGCGCCAGGGTGCCCGGGAGCCCGGTGGCGTGCTGGTCCGGCCTGTTGTTCCGAGGCCGGTCGGCGGTCACCGGAGCCGGGACCTGCCGGGGTGTCGTCCGCGAGGGGTCCTTCGCGTGCATGATGCCTCCGTCGAGTGCGGTCGGCAGCCGCCGACCCTTCGCGTTCCGGGCCGCGCGCCGTGTCCGCGTGACGTCGTCAGCGGCGGGAACACGGATACGAACAGAGCGGCCCCCTCCAGCCTCGGCTCACCGAAGCCGTACGCCCAGAGGCGGAAGGACTGTTGTCAGGGCAGCGATCCGGGGCCGGGAGGCCCTTCGTCGCCATCCTGCGGAGAGCAGGGTGGTGCCCGAAAGGGCACAGTCCGAGGGGCCTTCGGGCTCGGCAGGGCGCACCGGGGCCGCCGGACAGGTGGTGGAGGAAGGCCGGCGCCCGCGCGTCGACGGCAGGAACGCGTTCCGGCCCGCTGCACCGGCCCGAACCCCGCTGCGGCCCGCGCAGCCGACGCCGCCGAGCCGCCTACACCGCATGGTGTCCGGAAATGATGTGGCTGTGCACCTGACTTCGCATGAGCAGGAACGCTTGATGTTGCACGTGGCGGCGGAGGTCGCCGAGAAGCGGCGGGCCCGGGCGCGGACGAGGAGCCGATGGTCTGGCCGGGGAAGGTGGGAGTGCGAGCGTACCTGGGCCGCCGAAGGCTCGGGCCCTTCATGGCCGGGGCAACGCGTCACCCACCGTCCAGGCACAGAGCTTTGTACGCCGCCCAGGCATCCAACAGCGGTGGGGCCACCGAACCACGCCGACCGTGGCCGGCGGTGGCGGAGTGGGTGACTGCGAAGCGCACCGTGGCGGGCCGTGCTGACGGGAACTCCGAGAGCAGCAGTGCGATGGCGCCGGTGACGAAGGGGGCGGCCGCGCTGGTGCCGGTGCTTCCGACCGCGTTGCTGCCGACGCCGAGGCTCACGATGCCCCTGCCCGGCGCGCTGAGCCCCCGCCTGCCGATCGCCGGTCCCAGGTTGGACAGGCTCAGCGGCCATCCGTCGCCGTCACAGGCGATCACCGGGATCGTCCAGGGGTGCCGCGTGATGACCGAGGTGCCGAGTGTGCCCTGGTTGCCCGCGGCGACCACGACGATCACGCCATGACACGCGGCATGATCCAGCGCCTCCTCCAGTACGCGGTGCCGAGCCCCGGAGGGCTCCGCTTGCGCGAGGCTGAGGTTGAGTACCCGGGCACCCGCGTCCACGGTGTCGACGACGGCCTCCGCCAGTTCCTCGGCCCGCGCTCCGGCGAGGCATCCGCCCACCGGGGTGCCACCGGGAGCGGCTGGGCGGGACGTGAAGACGGGGCGCGACAGCAGGGTGCAGTGCGGACAGATGCCTGGGGCCGCGGACCCCCGTCGCGCGCTGAGAATTCCGGCGACGAAGGTTCCGTGAGCGCAGCAGCCATCGTTCGCACCGCATCCGGGCTCTGGCGCGGGCCGGAGTTCCCGCACGGGATGACCCCGCAGATCGGGGTGATCCCGTGACACCTTTCCGTCGATCAGCCCGACACCGACGTCGGGCCTGCCGCGAGTCCGCCCCATCAGGGGCGTGAGCCCGACCAGAGCCAGCGGATCCATCGGTCCTACCAGGGGTGCTTGTCGTAGTAATCCGGCGAGCACATGTCGTCGAGACACTCCGTCACACAGCGTTGCGGATTGGAAGAACGCCTGCACCGATTGCGGCACACCGGCCTGAGCTCGATCTCACAGAGACCTTGCGGAATGATCCGGTCCCCGTCCGGCCCGGCCCCCGGATGCGACAGTCGACGGCTTCTCGTCGCCCCCGTCCCGTACACCGCCGATTCAGCGGTGAATCCTGGGATCCTCATGATCATCACCTCTTCCTGGGCGCTAGCCCGGAGCCATGCCTTCACATATGTCGACGCAGTCACTGATACAACGGTCCATGCAGGCAGCCGGATCGAGAGACGTGTGACAGTCGTTGTGATTTTCACACTCCACTCTGCATTCCATCTGGCAGAACGATTCCAGCTGTGGAACCAAGCGCTCATCCCGTAGCGGGGCTCGGCGCCGATTGACCCAGTAGCCGCGACTGCTCCGATAAACCGCCGCGTCACCGGCGAAGCCAGGAATACCCATCCCTGCCCACCTCCACCTACGCATCATCTGTCGTAATAGGGAGACCAGTTGGTCCTCGTGAAGGGGAACATCTCAGTGGCATCGACCCGCAGGAACGACTTCTCCGTCACCTCGGTCTTGCGACTGGAGTAGGAGAATACGACGTCCAGTATCTTCCGACTTCCACCGAGTCGTGACGGGACGACGTCAACGGCACTCAAACGGAATCCCCTCGCGTACTCCCTGACCGTCTCCTGATACACCTTCGCATTCCGGACGGTCACGTAATTCATGGCACGATGCCCATCAGTGGCACCACAGTTGTCGCCGAGCTGAAGAAGCCTGTCCAAAAGCTTCTCCGACGCCACCTCGAATTTCTTGGCGGGTATCTCGTCAGGACGCTCGACCGCTGCGATCAACTCCCCGCTGGCGAAGGAATAGATCTGCTCGAAGAAAACCACCGGAACGGTCAGGCCGTTACACAGCTCGGGAGGAGCGACAGGCCCTCGGGTACCGATCACCACATCGAGGTCCGACGGGCTGCTCACGGGACGGATCGCGTCGACCAACAAGTCGTACCCTGCCGAGTCGCGGGGGCGCAGGACATAGGTCTCGACCCCTCGAATGGACAGCACGAAGCAGAGTTGCCTCACCAGGTAACGGTTGTCCGGGTCAGACAGCACACGGTGCAGCACCTCTTCGTCCGTCAGATCCGGCGGCTCGGCGCGCCCGACGACTTGGGCGAACTCCTTCTCCACGCCCAAACTCGGGAAACGTACCTGTACCTGCCCCAACGCGTAGACGAAGCCCGGGCTTGCTGTCTCCGCCCGGGCGCCCTCCGCCGACTGCTCCTCCTCCACGGCGGACAGGGGTGCCTCGGAGCAGTGACATGCGGCCTGCGTGAGCGGGGCGTCCTCGGCCGACGCGACCCCCATCCGCGCGTCATCGCGCTCGTCGGACTGACCTGTCAGCACGTCATTCTGTTCGATCTCCATGGGTCACTTCTCCCTCAAGTCCCTCAAGCCTTCCTGAGGCATTCGGTGAGTCGCCGTCAGTTACGCCGGCCGCGCCCGGGCGAAAACGCCACCCACCCGTTCAGGGCAGCGGCTCGTTGCTCGCAACCGCCACAGGGGCGAATTCCCGCCGCGTTCGTCATCCGCTTGACCACGTCGCCCAGCCCCACCTCTTCGTCACCGGTCACAAACCCGGGGATGCGCATCCTGTGCAACGGTCGCTCCGCGGCTGCTTCGGCCTGAGCGTTCCGATCGGGGCTCTCGTCCTCGCCACTCATCGCCATCACTTCCGGTCGCCACCACTTCCGGCACCAGGAAGGCGGCAGATGGGATGCAGGCCGTACCACCGCCCCCGCGGGGGACCCGTACATGCCCGATATGACCAAGGCCCCGGTTCCACCCACCTCCCATGGTCCTCCCACCCTCCCCGACCCGCATCCCGGCCCACATCCCATGCCGCCTGGCGCGTCCCGGGCTCGCGTCCCCACGCGAACACCCCTGGAGCACAACCGACTTGGCTGCCGCCACGCACGCTCGTCAGCTGTGGAGCCCCCGGGGCGGACTGACCGGCCACGACGTCGAGGGGGCGGTCCAGCCTTACCGGGCGCAGTCGAAAGGGAGGTGACGCGCAGCCAGTCGAAGACCGCCGCGCTCCCGTCTCCCGTCTCCCGTCTCCCGTCTCCCGGCGATCTCGCCTCCACTCGCGCGCGGGAGCAGTACGCGCAGTGGGCCGTGACCGACCGACGCACCCTCACACGCGTCAACGTCCTGATTGCGGACATCCAGCGCAATCCCGATGACGGCAACGGCCTCGGGAAGCCCGAGATACTGAAGGGCGCACTCAAGGGCTGGTGCTCGCGGCGCATCACCGAGGAACACCGCCTCGTGCACCGGGTGAGCGGTGACGTACTGGAGCCGCACGCTCACCCAGCACGGGGGCCCTTCTCCCATCCCGGCACGGAAGACACAAAGGGCCCGACTGCGAAGGGTCGGGCCCTATCTGACCTGCATGTGTGCCCGATCATCGGCGTGGCGACATATCACCCGCTACACGGTGAAGCGAATGCCTGCGGGCTGATCCCGACCTGCGGCGGAACCCCCTCCGGAGCCCTGGTCAGCCATTTCTCCGTTGGCTCGCGTTGGTCTGCGACGGGCGCTCACGAGCGTCCTGCGGACTCTCTGCGGACCGGACGGATGCCCGTCTGCGCAGTCTGCGCGGCCACGACCATCTACACCCAGAGACTTGCGACCACCGGTAGCATCAGCACCATGAGTAGTAGCAAGAAGTACTCGATCAGCCTGCCCGAGGACCTCGCCGAAGCCGCACGCGCCCACGTCGGGCCCGGCGGTTTCTCCTCCTACGTTGCCGAAGCCCTCGAACAACGGGTCGCCATGGACAAGCTCCGGGAGATCGTCGCCGACTTCGAGACCGACAATGACGAGCTCACCCGCGAGGAGGTCGAAGCCGCCCGCACGCTGCTGCGCCATGACCACCGACAGACCGGCGGGGCCGCCGCCTGATGCCCGGCACCCTACTGCTCGACAGCGAAGGCCTCTCGAAGCTCTACCGCAAGGACCGCGCCGTGATGGCCCTGGTCCAAGCGGCATCGGAGGAAGCCGTCCGCGTGGCCACAAGCACCATGACCACCCTCGAGGCCGACTACGAGCGCATTCACCCCGCCCGCATCAAGTGGGTCCTCTCCCGCGTCGACGTTCACGACGTCACCAAGGAGATCACCGACCAGGCCGCAGCCCTCCTGCGCAGCCACCGCCTCCACGGCCACACGTACGCCATCGACGCCGCCTTCGCCGTCATCGCCCGCACCGCACCCCAGCCAGTCACCGTCCTGACCTCCGATCCCGAGGACATGAGGCTCCTGTGCGGCCCCGCCGTAGAGATCGTCAAGGTCTGAACGCCGACCGCGGTCGCACCAGCCAGACCCGTCACCAAGGTCGTCGACTGCGTGGCAATACCGTCGCGGCATCGATGCCAACGGCCACCACGGACCCGTTCACTCCCGCCACGGACCCGACACCGGACACAGCGCCCGTTCCATCACCACCCGCCGACGCTCCCACCACGCGTGGGCCGGCCGGGCGTAGAAGTCCACAGCCCGAACCGAGCGGGCGCACCCGCCTGACGTCATGGTCGGCTGTGACGCGGCGAGCGGGAATGAAGTCGTCTCCACGCAAGAGCGCTTCGTGCGCGGCATCAAGCTGCCGATCGAAGGCGCATCGGACTACCCGTCGGCCGTCGGCCCCTCAATGCCTCCGCCGGGGGCACGCGTGCTGCGGAGAGTGCGGGGGTAGAGGCCCGCGACCATGCCTGCCAGCATGCCGAGCAGTGGTCCGGCCAGAGCCATCCTCGGGTCGAGGACGATCACCCATTGCTGGACCAGGGCGACTCCGAGGGTGATGTCGGTACCTACCACCGCGCCGAAGACCCCGCCGAACAGACCCAGGATGCCGCTCTCCATCAGGAACTGTCCGGCGATGGCCACCCGACCGGCTCCCACGGCCCGGCGGACTCCGATCTCTGCCCTGCGTTCCATCACGGAGACGAGGGTGGTGTTGCTGACACCGACGCCACGGCGAACTGAACGTGCCGACGCGCGACTGGAGACCGCGTTCCACGCGGTACCGGTGTTGACGGCGGCAGCGTCCTGGTGGGAAGTGATCGACCGCGGACGCCACGAGTTCGGACCGTGCCGTGCAGGGCCCTCCGTCATCCACCGTGCCGCCCTGAGGCCGCGACATCGACCGGCCTCCCCCTTGCGCACCAACTCCACGTGCCGTGTCATTACCTCGACCACGAAACGATCACCAGGAGCGCACACATGCCACACAACAGAGCCGTCTGGGACACTCATACGGAAGGCGGCCCAATACGCGTCCTCCTGGCCGAAGATGCTCCCCTGATCCGGCAGGCACTCACCGCGCTGCTCTCCCAGGAACCCGATCTCGAGATCGTGGCCTCGGTGGAAAGCGGGGACCTCATCGTTCCCACCGCTCTGCGTCATCAGCCGGACGTCGCCGTACTCGACATCGACCTGCCCGGAACGGACGGAATCACGGCCGCCGTCGAACTGCACGCCCGGCTTCCCTCGTGCCGCACGCTGATGTTGACCAGCGTGGCACGGCCGGAACATGTACGCCGTGCGCTCTCCGCCCAGGCCTCGGGCTTCCTTCGGAAGGATGCCCCGACCTCTCAACTCGCGGAGGACATCCGGTCAGTGGCGCAGGGGAAACGGGTGGTGGATCCGGAGCTGGCACTCGCGGCCGCGGCGGCATCGGAGAATCCCTTGACCCCCCGCGAAGTGTCCGTGTTGAGGCTCACCGCGCAGGGAGCTTCGACCCGGGACGTGGCCGCGCAGCTCTACATCTCCGTCGGGACGGTGCGCAACCACCTGGCGTCGGCGACGGCCAAGACGCATGCCCGCAGCAGAGTGGACGCGATCAGGATCGCGACCGAGGCCGGTTGGCTCTGACCGCCGCAACATCTTCGGTGGGTCGCTCGTGCCCGTCCCCGTTCCAGTGGCCGACCATCTCCCGGTACAAGGGCGAGAGTTCCAAGACCTCTTGATGTGTGCCGCTCGCCAGTCGAGTGCCGTCCATGACGAGTACGTGCCGTGCGCGTAGTGCGGAACTGATGCGGTGTGCGATCACCACCAGTGATCCGGGGCGGCGGGCGAACGCCTCCTCCGCCCGGGCCTCGGTGGCCGGGTCCAGGTGGCAGGTCGCCTCGTCCAGGACGGCGATGGGTGCCGGGGAGAGGTGGGCGCGGGCCAGCGCGATCAGCTGGCGTTCTCCCGAGGAGAGCGTGTCGGCGTCGATCCGGGCGTCTGTTCCGCCGAGCCGGGCGACGAGTGCGCCCGCGCCGACCGCCTCCACCGCCGCCACCACCTCCTGGTCGGAGGCGTCCGGACGCAGGTAGCGGAGGTTGTCGATCAGATCGCCGGAGAACACGTACGCCTCCTGTGGCACGAGCACGCGTACGGCGGACAGTTCTGCCAGGCTCATGGCGCCGGGCTGCCGGCCTCCGATCCGGATGCCCCCGTGGTCCGGTCGGAGCGTTCCGCTGATCAGGCCGGCCAGCGTGGATTTGCCGATGCCGCTGGGGCCGACAACGGCCAGATGTCCGTCCTCGGGCAGGGTGAGGTCCAGGTCCCGGAGGACCGGATCCGCATGAGGGGCGTAGGAGAAGGTCACGGCGGCGAGTTCCACGGCGTAGGCATCGGAGCGGGCAGGTGCACCTCGATCGCTCGGGGTCAGCTCCGTCGGCACGAGCAGCGGTGGGTTCGCCTCGCGAATGCGGCGCAGGGCCACCACCAGTCGCAGCCCGCTGCCACCCAGCCCTTGGATGAGGGAACGAACCGCAGGCTGGAGCTCGCCCGTCACGTACGTCGCCGCTCCCAGTACAGCGCCGACGGACATGCCGTCGGCGCGCAGACCGGGGGCCGCCATCAACAGTAGAAGCAGCGGAAGCCACCCGGCGACGGCCAGACAGAGCACCCGCAGGGGCATCATGGCCGCTAGCCGTCGCCCGGCGGCTGCCTGGGCGTCGATGTGCGTCAGCAGCTCCGCCCGTACGGTGTCCTCGGCTCCGCAAGCGACGATGTCCCGCCCGGCCGCACTCGCGGCGCCGACCGCCTCCGCGACCTGTTCATCAGCGATGATCACGTTCCGCTGCGCGCCGGCCATCCGGCCGAGGAGCGCCAGGAAGAGGCCGATTCCTGCCAGCAGCGGCGGGACCACGACGATCAGGACCGCGGGTGCGAGGAAGCCCAGCCCGATCAGGGCTCCGCCCACGGTGAGGAGGAACCCACGGACGACCATGAGGATGCCGGCGTATGCCTCGCGCACCATCTCGACCTGAAGGGTGAGCCGGGAGGCCCCTGAGGCGTCCGCTGTCCGTCCTGATACCGCTTGGCGCAGAGCGCCGTCCGTCACGGTGCGTACCAGGTCGTCCCGGAACGGCTCCACGAAGTCCGCGAGCAGGGGGTACGCCTGCCGAGTCCCCCACGCACCGGCGAAGACCGCCAGGCCCATCGCGGCGAGCCAGGCCAGTCCGGTCAGAGGTTTTCCCTCCGCGAACCCCTGGTCGACCGCGCGAGCGACAAGATGTCCGGTGAGCAGGGCGGGAACGGACTCGCCCAGGGACCAGAGGACCAGTGCGAGCAGTCGGCCGGGGTGTGCCCTGAGGGGGGCGAGGAGCACGGGGAGGATCGGTTCGGCCGATGGTCCAGTCTTCACGATCGGGCCTCCTGGACCGCGTCGGAGGCGCGGAACACCTGTCGGTAGTCCGCCTCCGTGCGCCACAGTTCGGGGTGGGAACCGACACGTCGCACTCGTCCCCCGTCCAGCCAGACGACGGTGTCCGCGCGGGCCGCGGTGGCCGCACGGTGGGCGACGACGATCCGGGTCCGGTCGCGCAGGGCCCCGGTCAAGACCTGGCTGACGCGGTGCTCGGTGACCATGTCGAGGCTGGAGGTGGCGTCGTCCAGGATGAGGAGCCTGCCGGAGTGCACGAACGCCCTGGCGAGGCCGAGGCGTTGGATCTCCCCTCCGGACAGGGCGGCCGCCGGCAGCGGCGTCCGGTACTCCTCCGGGAGCCGGCGGAGGAAACCGTCCGCGTCGGCGGCCCGGGCCGCGTGCACGATGTGTTCGGTCGGTACCTGGTCACCAGTCCGGCCGGTGCCGCGCGCGACCGCGTCGCCCAAGGTGTCGCCGAAGAGGACCGGCCGCTCGAAGGCGTATCCGAGTGCGGAGCGCAGTTCGTGGTGGGACAGTGCCCGCAATGGCACACCATCGAGGGTGACGGTGCCCGCGTCCGGGTCCATCAGACGGCCCGCGACGGCGGCGAGCAGGGACTTCCCGGAACCCGAGGCCCCGACGAGCGCCACGCAGGTGCCCCCGGGGACGGTCAGATCGATCTCGTCCAGAACCCGCTCACCATCGGCGACGATCCCGACTCCCAGCAGCTCCAGACGGCCGGGTCCGGCGGGGAGACACCTGTCGCCGTACGTCATGACGGGCCGGTCCAGGACCTCGCGCACGCGGTCGGCTCCCGCTTTCGCCCGGGCGAGTCTGCCGAGCAGCACGGTCGTCATGCCCAGACCGCCGCCAATGGCCACGTACTGCGCCGCGGCCAGCATCTCTCCCACGGTGATGCGTCCGGCGGCGAGTGCGAAGCCGGCCACGGACAGAACGCCGATCTCCAGGAGGGGTGTGAGCAGCGCGCTCCGGCCCGCCATCCGAGTCTGTGCCTGCCACATGCCGCGGCCGAGGCGGTTGAGTTCGGGCAGTTCGCGCAGTACACGTCGGGACTCGGCTTCGAGTGTGCCGGCGGCGGCGATGGTGCGCCTCCCTGCCAGGGCTTCCAGGAGAGCGTTGACCAGACGGCCCTGGGTCTGTTGGTACCGGGAGGAGACATCGGAGATGTGGCGGGTGAAGGTCCGCAGGAGCAGGACAATGAGCGGCAGGCCGAGGAGGAAGGTGACGGCGAGCCAGGGATATATGAGCCAGAGGGCGACAACGCTGCCCACGGCGGGAACGACAGACAGTGCCGTACGGACGAGTACGGCGGCGACTCCCCCGGCTTCGGCCGCGCCGCTGACCAGTCCGCTCACCATGTCACCGGTAGTGGTCCGGGCCCGGCCAGGACCGTCCGAGGAGAGCAGTGTGCCGAGCATCGATCGCCGCAGAAGCACTGTGCCCCGAGCAGCCGCGACGCCGGCGGCCAGCTCGAACAGCGCGTCGGCGGCGACCATGGCGACCACCGCTACGGAGCAGCCGATCACCCACCCGCTCACCGCACCGCCATCGATCGCGGCGTCGAGCGCCTTGCCCAGGAGGGCCGGGAACAGGATCTGGGCCGTGGTCGAGAGGACGGCCGTAGCGAGAAGGACTGAGGTCCAGGTTCCGCCCGCCCGCGTGGTGGACAGAAGCATGCGGTCCGCCGTACGGTCCGGAACCCGGGCTTTGCTCTCCGGCGACTGACGCACGGTCAATGGTCTGTTCTCCCTGCGCAGGACGCGGCGGACGGACTGGACGGCGTGTGGCCCGGCCGGCGGGTGTTTGCCTCACCCGCCGACCGGGCCCACTCATGACGTGACACTCACGTCAGACACCTTCGGCCTGCGGCGTCGCCCAGGCTTCGGATGGCTGGGCTCAGCAGAACACCCAGCTGGCGTCGGAGCAGTGCTGGCTCTTGCCACTGCCGAGCGCGGTCTCCTCGGGGGAGTCGGCGGGGAGTTCCATCTCCTGAAGGTCGAGCAGGGACATGCTGTTTCCTCTCATCGATTCGTGTCAGTACCGGTCAGACGTCGGGCCGGATCACCGGCTCGGGGCGCGGGTCAGCAGAAGACCCAGCTGGCGTCGGAGCAGTGCTGGCTCTTGCCGCTGTTGAGCGCGGTCTCCTCGGGGGAGTCGGCGGGCAGCTCCATCTCCTGAAGGTCGAGCAGTGCCATGGGGACATTCACCTCCTTCGGGCGCGGATGCGCGTGCCCGCGGTGCGGGCGCCCTCCGTGATCGGCGGGCAAATCTGTGGGGATCGCGTGCTATGTGGTCGGGTCGGCAGGGCCGAGGAACGGCAGGTGGACCGGGTCCTGGTGCAGTGCGGAGCCGAGGGCGAGCAGGACGCCGGCGGATCCGGTCGCGAGGTCCATCGAGAGCCTCAGCAGTTGTTCACCGGGGAAGGCGAGATGCCCCTGGTACTCCATCGCGTGCCAGGACAGCGCATCGATCTGTGCGGCGACGAGCGGGTCGTCGGACGGCCTGTGCTCGGGGGACGTGGCGCTCAGGTGGCTGAGGATGCCCGCCCGGCCGTTGAAGAGACCGGACTGTACGTAGAACTGGGAGCTCGATGAGATCAGCGCTCCCGAAGCCGCCTCCCGCAGCCCCTCGTCGTCGCGATGTGCGCGGTACAGGTCCAGGACCATCGCCACACCGGCACTGCCTTCGGAGAGGTAGGGCAACGTCCGCCAGCCCTCGTTGACATGCAGGGAGCCGTCGTCGCGGACGGTGCAGCGGCGCAGGTCCTGCCGGAGGGCCGTCCCCGCGAGGTCCAGGAAGATCTCGTCGCCCGTCGCCTCGTAACAGCGGATGAAGAGCAAGGCAGGTCCGGACGAGCCGTACAGAAGACCGGCCTTCGGGTGCCGGCCACCACTCACCTCGGAGACGTCGGTCTCGGTGCCGAGCCGCTCCGCCACGGCACCGGCCACGTCGAGCGCCGCCACCCGGAGCACGCTGTCGTCCGCCTTCGTGGCGAAGTGGAGCAGGTTGAGGCCGACCCCGGCAAGACCGCTGTACAGGTCCGTTCCCAGCCGCTGCCACTGCTCGGACATGCACCGGTCGAGGACCCGCCGGGCGTCGTCGTGATGCCCCAGGTGGTCCAGGGCGTGCGCGACCCCGTGCAGTCCGTCGTAGAAGCCGATCCTGGCCCGCTGCTCCTGACGGAGCGCCCGCTCCACCAGCCATTTCTCGTGTTCGGGGTAGCGGCCAGCGCCGGTCGCCTCCAAGGCGTACAGGACACCTGCCGCACCGTGGGCGAGGTTGAGCGCGCCGGTGGTGAACTGCTCGATGTCCCCGGGGAACAGCCGGTCGTCACGTTCCGGTGTGGCCGATGCCAGTATCGCCTCGGCCAGCGAGCCGCGTACCGAGGGCCAGCTCTCCCGGTCGGCCCGGGGCCGTGGCGTGTTGCCGCTCCGGACCTGGGCTGCGGCGGCAGGGGCACGGTCGGCGCCTTCCCCCTCCGGGCCGAGGATCTCCCGGACCGCCGAGTCGAGGAACTCCCGCGGCACCGGGAAGCGTTCGGCGATCCCGTCGGCCAGTTCGACCGCCTTGCGCAGGTCCAGCCTCAGGAGAGCGGTCAACGGCAGGAACACGGAGAGCTTGATACAGGCCAGTGCATAGGCGTCGGCCGCGAACCCCGTACGGTCGCCGGGTGCCGCGTACGCGGGATGTCCCAGAACCCGTGCCGTCTTGTCCTCTGCCGGCGCTGCCACCTCGAAGTCGATCAGCCCGATCCGGCCGTCGTCCCCGACCATGATGTTGTACGGGTGCAGGTCACCGAAGACGATCCCGCGAGCGTGCAGCGAGGCGACGCCACGCTCCACCTCGCGGCAGATCCCCATGGCCCACTCCGTGTACTCGGCGATCTCGGCCTGGTCGGCACGCGGTCCGGTCTCCGGATACTTCATGCCGAAGAACTTGCTCAACGGCCGTCCGGGCATGAGCTCCTGGGCCAGGAAATGGTGGTCGCCCACGGTGAAGTAGTCGATCACGGCGGGGACCGCGTGGAGGCCGGCGAGCCGTTCGAGGACGGACCGCTCCCACTGCAACCGGGCCACGGCGTCACGGCCATCGGCCGTGAGCCCCGCATGCGGCCTGGCCTCCTTGAGAATCACCTCGTTTCCGGTACGGGTGTCCTCGGCGACGTAGACGCCGCCTCCGTTGGAGAAGTGCAGCGGGCGAAGGACCTTGTAGGGAAGGTCGGCCATGGAATGCTCGCGCCGTGCCTCGGCGTGCGGTTCGAGGAACTCCGGGAGCGTCACCCAGTCGGGGACGTGGAAGCCGGGTCTGCGGCGGTCCGGCACGAGGGTTCCGTCGGGTCGCTCGATGGCCGGTTCCAGTACGCCCTTGTCGGCGACGACGTGGCGTTCGACGAACCCTCCGTAACGCACGTACAGCGGCCCCTGGTTCCAGCGCAGATCGCTGAGAATGTACGCACCGGGTTCACCGCCGATGACGGCGTCGATTCCTTCGAGGACCTCTCGCAATTCAACTTCGCCCGCCGGATAGATGGTGACCAGCTTTCCGCTGGAACCCCGGGGTGCGTATTTCATGTTCCGCAGTTGCAAGATGTGCCGGCCGCGCAGGAATTTGAACGGAATACCCTTGGGTACACAGAATTCCAGAACGGCGTCGAGAATCTTCTCGGCGTTGTCCAGGGTTCCGGAGGCGTGCACCTTCCAACCCTGGGAGGGCCGGCGTGAATCCTGCGGTGTGCACACCAGCCAGTCGTCCTGGCGAACCTTCCGCCACCCTGCGGGCAGCTCCTGGTCCACGGCGGCGAACGCGTATTCCTCACCCTGCGCTCCCCACGGGGAGTCGAAGAACGTCCGATCAGCCATGCAATACGCGTCGTACCGCACTCAGCACCCCGCCCCGTCAGCTTTCTGGAGTTCGAAACCCTAGAACACCTGAAACATTTCACGGGGCCGCAGCGGTACACCAGTACACAACACCCGTCTTGAACCGTGAAGAACACACGGTTCGGGGTAGCCGAATCAGCCAAAACCCTTTTCAGGCCGAGGAGAAGAGCACGGAGGATGCAGCCTTCGATACGCTTTCGCCGACCCGTTCAGGGATTCCTCGTCCGCATTGGAAGGCACTCGTGTTGCGACTCGCATGGCGGACCCTGTCGGGCCGCAGGGCAAGTTGGGTGGCCAGCTTCGTCGCCCTCGTTCTCGCTCTGACACTGACGACGGCATGCGCGGTGCTGCTGGAATCGAGCACCCGCACCTCGTCCCCCACCGAGCGGTACGCGGGTACGGACGTGGTCGTCGGCGGGCAGCCCTTTGTCCCGCGCTCCGAGGAACTGCTCGACGAACTGGGCGCACTGCCCTCGGTGCAGCGGGTGGTTCCCGAACTGTCCTTCCCCGCGGCGGTGGTGGACGATACGGGCGCTACGGTCGCAGCACCCTGGGACGGTCCGACGCTGGGGCACGCGTGGGACAGCGCTGTGCTGGGAGCGTTCGAGCTCCTCGAGGGCCGCGCGCCGGACGACGGCGGGAAGGTCGTACTCGACAGCTCCCTTGCCGAGCGACTGGGGGCAGGGCCAGGCGATTCCGTACGGCTGTCCGCACCGGACGGACTGCGCACATACGAAGTGGCCGGCGTCGCGGCCCCCGCGGGTCAATGGTCACGCCAGTACGCGGTGTTCCACACTTCGGAGGAGGCCGCGCGGCTGGCTTCCTCCGCCCACCCGGTGCGGGCCGTCGGTGTGCTGGCGAAGGACTCGGCGGACGTCGAGACGCTCCGGAAGCAGGTGGAGCAGACCGTCTCGGGCCTGTACGGGGACGACGGCGCGTACGTCGAGGTCGCTTCGGGGCCGGGGCGGGCGGACGCGGAGTTCTGGGACGTCCCCTCTCCGGCCTCAGTGCTTTCCTCGCTCGTCGGTACGTTCGGGGCTCTCGCCCTGTTCGTGGCCGGGTTCGTCGTCTCGGGGACGCTGACGCTGGCCGTCGCCGGGCGGATGACCGAGATCGGTCTGCTGCGGGCGGTCGCGGCGACGCGGGGGCAGGTGCGCCGAATGATCGCGGTCGAGGCCCTGCTGCTCACCGTGGCGGCGGCGCTGGTCGGTGTGCCGGCCGGTACCGGCGTGGCAGTGCTGCTGCACCGGGTGCTGGTGAGCGGTGAGGTACTGCCGCCGTCGTTCGCCCTGTCCGTAGGGCCCGTCGCACCCTGGCTGACCGTCCTCCTGAGCGCGGTCACGGCCCAGGTCGCCTCGTTCGCCGCGGCTCGGCGCGCGTCGCGGGTGCGGCCGGTGGAGGTGCTGCGCGAATCGGCGGCCCCGACACCGAGGACCGGGTGGCGGCGCGCGCTGAGTGGGGTGTGCGTGCTCGCCGGGGCGGGAACGGTTCTCGGGCTGGTGGCCACGGGCCGGATGGACGGTGGCGACGGGACGGCCGAGGGCATGGTGCTCGTCCTGATGGTCGGGGTCGCGCTGCTCGCGCCGCTGATCTGCCGGATCGCCGGCGTCCTGCTGCTGGCTCCCCTGAAGTTGTTCCTTCCCAGGAACGGGGTCATGGCGGTCCGTAACCTCCAGGGCCAGAGCACACGCCTGGCGGCCGTGGTGACACCGCTCGTACTCGCCGTCTCCCTCACCGGAACCCTGCTCTGCGCACCGCTGATCACGTCGGCCGGCGCGGAACAGGCGGAGAACCGAAGGCTGTTGGCCGACCACATCGTGACCTCGACCGAGCAGGGCATCCCCCGAGGATTCGCGGAGCGGGCGGCCAGGCTCCCCGGAGTCATGGCCTCCTCCGGGCAGCTCTCCCTGGACGGAGAGCTGAGCCGCGAGGACGACAAGGACGACACCGGAGCCTTCACCGGCGGAAGTCTGGTCGCGATGCGGACCGACGACGTACCCGAACTGGTCGACCTGGACGTACGTGAAGGCTCGACCACCCGTCTCGACGACTCGTCCGTCGCACTCGGCGAGAACGCTGCCCGGAGTCTGGGTGTGCGGGCAGGAGACCATATCCGAGTCGACTGGGAGGACGGCACCCGGGACACCTTCCGCGTCGCGGCCGTCTACGCACGGGACGAGGGATTCGCCGCCGCACTGTTCTCGCACTCACGCGTTGCCGAGCACGCGCCCACCGGCCTGGACGAATCCGTCCTCGTCCGTACCGCGCCGGGAGCCGACCCTGCCTCCATCGAGCAGCAGTTGAACGCGCTCACCGCGGTTTTCCCGGGAACACTGGTGAACGGCGGGCCAGGAGAGGGCGCCGGCGAGGACCGGAGCTCAGGCGCGGCAGCCGACCTCTTCGTCATGCTGCTCCTCGTCATGATCAATGCCTTCACGGCCATCGCCGTCGTCAACACCCTGGCCTTGTCCACGGCCGGCCGGCGGCGGGAGTTCGCCCTGCTGCGGCTGGCGGGAGCACAGCAGTCACAGGTGTTGCGGATGGTGGCCTGGGAAGCCGGGCTCACGTGCGCCGTGGCTTTGCTTCTCGCCGCCATGGTGTCCGGGGCAGTACTGGTGCCACTGAGTATCGCCACCACCGGCTCCGCGGTACCGGTGCTGGCCGGTGGGCCACTGACGCTACTCGGCACCGGAGCACTCGTGGTGACCGTTTCAACCGCCACACTGGCCGGCCGAGCGGCCATGCGACGCGCAGCGGCGACCCCCGGCGGGCTGGCAAGGGCGATCGCTTGAACCGGCTGAGGCAGGACACCGCCTGCCCCCCCTCATCCGGTGGCCCGATCACCGTCCGGCATTACGGTCACCCTGGAGTCGGGAACTTTACGCACGGTGTGGACCGAGGCGGCAGAGGACTCCTCCGACAACCCTCGGTGGAGCCCACAGGGCAACGTCACCACAAGCCGGAATCCTCCGCTCCCGTCCGCCTCGGCGAGCAGCGTGCCTTCGTGTTCCACCACTCGCTCACGGAGGTTACGGATTCCGCTTCCCCCTGGGTCCGTCGCACTGCGGCGACCGAGCTGATCGCCCACTACCGGCCCCGAGGACACCCCGTCGTTGAACACCTCCAGGCGCACGCCGGGGACGTCCGAGGTCAGGCGGATGACGCAGTGCCGCGCCTTGCTGTGGCGCAGGGCGTTGGTCACCCCCTCCCTGACCACGATGGCCAGAGTCTCGTCGGCCGGCCCAGGCAGTTCTCCGTCTGCGAGGTCGACCTCGACAGTGACACCGAGGGATTCGAGGAGAGCTGCCGCCGTCCGCGCCTCTCTCTCCAGCGAGAGCTTTCGGTATCCGGCGGACACGACCCTCACCTCCGACAACGCCTGCCGCGCAAGGGTCTGGGTGTGCCCCAATTCCTCCTCGGCCCTCCGGGGATCGCTGCGCACGAGCCACCGAATCTGCTCACACTGCAACGCGACCGCCGTGAGCGAGTAGCCGCACAGGTCGTGCAGATCACGGGCGAAGCGCAGCCGCTCGCGCTCGACCGCCCGCAGCGCCAGTTCGGCACGGGCCGCTTGCAGTTCCTCGGCCAGATCAGCGAGGCGCACCACCCCGAACAGGGCAAGACCGCCCACCACATGGGAGACAGCCGAGTTGACCCCCTGGACCGCCGAATCCCCGAGCGCGATGACGAGCGGGGCCTGAAGCACGATCAGTGCGGTGAACGCGACCCAGGCCTGCGGAACGGGGATCGTCAGCAACACCGCGGCGGCGAAGGAGCCCGGGATGCCCACCCAGGTGTCCTGAAAGAAGAGGTAGGGCACGAAGGTGAGCAGCCCGTGCGCGACGAGCGACCACGGCCACCACGGTCTGCGCCGACGTACCGATGCCGGGCCGGAGTGCAGGAGGTGCAGCCCGAGAGTCGCCACCAAAATCGTCGTGGCCACCGCCAGATGACGAAATCCGTCACGGTTGGCGGAGGTCGCCACCACGGACGCGACGAAGAACCCACCCGAGATCACGGCCACCATGACCCGCGCGACCTTCGGGCTGTCCCCGTTGCCATCCATGCACATCCCCCTTACGAAATCCCCCTCGGCCCCACGTGCGAGGATACGCCGCAGCCTCCTGCGCACAGCGCGTCCCCGGCCAAGCCATCCGTTCGCACCCTGTGGCGACAAGAGCCACCAGCCCCGCACCCCACGGCCCTCTGCGGCAAGCACCCGACCGCCCCCCTGAGGCGCCTGGCATCCCATCAGGTCATCCAGCATCGATCCAGCACGGTAAAAAATCGCCCGGATGCAACTACCACTGCCAGCCCGTTCGACCTGCACAAACGAGATCGAAGCGCCGGGCCCGACGGCCTCGGAAGCCTCCCTGTACATTTCGTCAGAACGCCACCACAACCGAACGACAAAACCCCTCCGACCTGCAAGCCGGAGAGGTCCCGTTCGAAAGACTCAAACGTTGAAGCGGAATGCCTGCGAGCTGATCCTGACCTGCGGCGGAGCCCTATCCAGGGCCCTGACCTGGGATTTCCCGGTTGGCATGCGTTGGCTCCCGACGGTCGCTTACGGGTGCCCTGCGGACTCCTTGCGGACCGCTCCCAGCCGTGCTTGCTCCTCCTCGACGATCTGGCGGGCATCGCCGTGCCCGAAACGCCGACCGCGTCCGGCGTCGACCCGGCGACCGCGCTGCGACGTGCGTACGCGTCGAACAGGCGGGTCTTATTCTTCAGTCCCCACCATCCGCTCGTCCACCCATGGGTGGACGAGCGGATGGTGGACCCGGACCGAACGCACTTGTCCCATGCGATGAGTCAGCGCCACCGCCTGGTGTTCGATGGTCGGTTTGATCTGAGGCTCACAGATGATCACGACGGACGCAGCCTGCATGCTGAGCCCTACCCCCGCCGCCTCGATCTGCGCCACCAGCACCGCATGACCCGGCACGGCGGCGAACTCGTCCACCAGCCGCTGACGGCGCGCGGGCGGGCGGCACCACGTCGATGTGGACGGCGATGGTCTCCCTAACGCCATCGGATACCTGACGCGCCGCCGCGATGACCTGGTCGGCGGTCGCTGCCCACGCCAGGAATCTGTCGCAACCGACAGGACCCGGCATCAAGTACCTGCCGGACCGACGAGAGCCCACCCCTCTCGACCTCCCCGAGCATCAGCCGCCGCCCCCTCCAGCCATGTCCCCGCATACCGTCACCGCTGCCCTCGAGCACCGACCGGGACCCGCAGAGTTGTGTACACATGGCACACTCGGTACCTTTGAAGCATGACTCAGCCGCTACCCATAGAGTCCATCCGCGACGTACGCTCCCACCTGGCCGAAGTCGTCGAGCGGGCCGACCGCGACGACGTGCCCACGGTCATCACCCGTCGTGGCAAGCAGGTCGCCGCAGTGGTCTCGATCGAGGTGCTGCGCAAGTACCAGGAGTGGGAAGAGCGCGAGATCAACCGCATCATCGACGAGCGCATGGCGAGCCCGGCCGCCGGCGTCCCGATCGAGGACGTGATGAGGGAGACGCTGGCACGCAGTGAGTGACTATCGCACGGTGTTCCGGCCCGAGGCCCAGGCCGAGCTGCGCAAGATCCCGCGCGACATGGCGCTTCGCATCCTGGCCACACTGACAGAGCTTGAAAGCGACCCCTTCGGCTTCAACACCACCGCCCTCGTATCCCAGCCTGAGCGCCGCCGCCTACGGGTCGGCGACTACCGTGTCGTCTACACGATCGACAACGGGGAGCTGGTGGTGTGGGTCGTACACGTCGGACACCGCTCCACGGTCTACGACACGTAGCCCGCTCCCGGTTCTGCGGACTGTTGCGGACAGCAGAAGGGCCTGACCCGCATCCTTGCAGGTCAGGCCCTTCTGCATACGCGATCACACGTTGAAGCGGAACTCCACCACGTCGCCGTCCTGCATCACGTAGTCCTTGCCCTCCATGCGCGCCTTGCCCTTGGCACGGGCCTCGGCGACCGAGCCGGTCTCGACCAGGTCGTCGAAGGAGATGATCTCCGCCTTGATGAAGCCCTTCTGGAAGTCGGTGTGGATCACACCGGCCGCCTCCGGGGCCGTGGCGCCCTTCTTGATCGTCCAGGCGCGGGCTTCCTTCGGGCCTGCCGTGAGGTAGGTCTGGAGGCCGAGGGTGTCGAAGCCGACGCGGCCCAGGGTGGCCAGGCCGGGCTCTTCCTGGCCCATGGACTGGAGGAGCTCGAGGGCCTCCTCGTCGTCGAGTTCGATCAGCTCGGACTCGATCTTGGCGTTGAGGAAGATGGCCTCCGCCGGGGCGACCAGGGCGCGCTGCTCGTTCTTGAAGTCCTCGTCGACCAGCTCGTCCTCGTCGACGTTGAAGACGTACAGGAAGGGCTTCGTCGTGAGCAGGTGCAGCTCGTGGAGGAGGTGGCCCTTCTCGGTGCCGGCCGTGATGCCCTGGGAGAAGAGCGTGTCGCCCGCCTCGAGAATCTTCTGGGCCTCCTCGACGGCGGCGAGGACCGCGACCTTGTCCTTCTGGAGGCGGGCCTCCTTCGTCAGGCGCGGGACGGCCTTCTCGACGGACTGGAGGTCGGCCAGGATCAGCTCGGTGTTGATCGTCTCGATGTCGTCCTTCGGCGAGACCTTGCCGTCGACGTGGACGACGTTCTCGTCCTTGAAGGCCCGGATGACCTGGCAGATCGCATCGGACTCGCGGATGTTCGCGAGGAACTTGTTGCCCAGGCCCTCGCCCTCGCTCGCGCCCCGCACGATGCCCGCGATGTCGACGAAGTCGACGGTGGCGGGAAGCAGCTTCTGCGAGTTGAAGATCTCGGCGAGCTTGTTCAGGCGGGGGTCGGGGACGCCCACGACGCCGACGTTCGGCTCGATGGTGGCGAACGGGTAGTTGGCCGCCAGCACGTCGTTCTTGGTCAGGGCGTTGAACAGGGTCGACTTGCCGACATTCGGCAGGCCGACGATTCCGATCGTGAGCGACACGTTGGCGACTTCCTGAAGTGGAGGAGAGGGGCTGTGCGGGTGGGCCGGGAGTGGACCGGTTCTCCAGTTTACGGGCGGGGCCGGGCGGCCCGTCACGGGTGCGGGAACGGGCGCGGGAACGGGCGCGGGAACGGTGCCGGGCGAGAACCGGCGCGGGTCCCGGAAGGCGTGCCCGCGCGGGGCCGAACGGTCATGTTTCAGCCGTGTGGGATCGAACGCAACACCAAGGTCGTCCAAAGCGCGTGTCCAACGCCCGAAAGAGTGCACACGGCGACCTAGGTTGTCGGGGTGGAGCAGCACAGGACACGTACCCCGCAGCGCAGGCAGCCATCGCAGGCTCAGCCCGCCCCGCCCGGCGGCCTCGGCGAGGTCACGGCTGCGGGCGCCTATCCGGTGACGGTGGCGGTCGCCCCGGCGGCCGGCCCGGGAACGAGGCCGGCCTCCCGGCCGGGAGGCGCCCCGCCGGTGGTCCTGGCGCTGCGCAGATTCCCCAACCCCCGGCTGACGGGCATCGGGGCCGGGCTCTTCGCGACCCTGGCCATGTTCCTGCTGGCCTGTGCGGACCGGGTGCTCCTCGGCGGTTCGGAGCTCGTCTACGGGCTGCTGTTCCTGCCCGTCAGCGCCCTGACCGCGCTGTGGGTGCGGCCCGCCGACCTGGTGACCGCGCCGATCATCGTGCCCATCGCCTTCGCGGTCGGCGTGATTCCCGTCGCCGGGGGCACCGGCGGCTTCGGCGGGCAGGCGATGGCCGTCGTGACCGCGCTGGCCGTCCAGGCCGGCTGGCTGTACGGGGGCACGCTCGTCGCGGGGCTCATCGCCACCGTACGTAAGATCCGGCAGATGCGGGAGCGGCAGCGGCACCTGCTCAGGACCGGAAGGGCCCTCAAGGCCGAACGGTCCGGACGGTCCGGACGGACCGGCAGGGCTGCCCGCCGCCCCCGCGTGTAGGAACTACGTTCCGGTGGCCGCCATGGCAGCGCCGACGATGCCCGCGTTGTTCTGCAGCTCCGCCGGGACCATCTCGGCCCGTACGTGTTCGATCAGCGGCAGGAACTTCTCCGCCTTCCGGCTGACACCCCCGCCGATGATGAAGAGCTCGGGCGAGAACAGCATCTCCACGTGGACCAGGTACTTCTGCACCCGGTGCGCCCAGTGCTGCCAGCTCAGGTCCTCGTCCTCCTTGGCCTTCGTGGAGGCGCGCTTCTCCGCGTCGTGCCCGTGCAGCTCCAGGTGACCGAGCTCGGTGTTCGGGACCAGGTGCCCGTCCGTGAAGACCGCGCTGCCGATGCCCGTACCGAGCGTCAGCATGATCACCGTGCCCTTGCGGCCGCGGCCCGCGCCGAAGGTCATCTCGGCCACTCCGGCCGCGTCGGCGTCGTTGAGGATCGTGACGGGCTGCCCGATACGGTTGCTGAGGAGCGCCCGGGCGTCCTTGTCGATCCAGGCCTTGTCCACATTGGCCGCGGTCCTGGTGATGCCGTCGGTGACGACTCCGGGGAACGTGATGCCGACCGGCCCCTGCCAGTCGAAATGTCCGACGACCTCGGCCACACCGTCGGCCACGCTCTCAGGCGTGGCCGGGTGAGGTGTCAGTACCTTGTGGCGCTCCCGCGCCAGCTCTCCGCGGTCCAGGTCCACGGGCGCACCCTTGATCCCTGAACCGCCGATGTCCACACCGAAGATCTCCATGGGCACAACGGTACGGGCAGGTGGCGCGGATCACTCCCCGGAGGGGCGGGTGACCCGCGCGCCCGGGTCATTCGGCGACGAGTGCGGCGGCCTCGGCGCGCAGGTCGCGCCGGAGCTCCTTGGGCAGCGAGAAGGTGATCGACTCCTCCGCGGTCTTCACCGTCTCCACGTCCGCGTAGCCCCGTGCGCCCAGCCACTCCAGCACTCCGTCGACCAGGACGTCGGGCACCGAGGCACCCGAGGTGAGACCGACCGTGGTGACGCCTTCCAGCCACGCCTCGTCGATCTCGTCGGCGAAGTCCACCAGGTGGGCCGCGGGCGCGCCGGCGTCCAGGGCGACCTCGACCATGCGGATCGAGTTGGAGGAGTTCTTCGAGCCGACGACGATGACCAGTTCGGCGTCCTCGGCCAGCTTCTTCACCGCCACCTGGCGGTTCTGCGTGGCGTAGCAGATGTCGTCGCTCGGCGGGGAGAGGAGGTTCGGGAACTTCTGCTTGAGCGCGCCGACGGTCTCCATCGTCTCGTCGACGGAGAGCGTCGTCTGGGAGAGCCAGACGACCTTCGACTCGTCGCGGACCTCGACGTTCGCGACGTCCTCGGGGCCGTCGACCAGCGTGATGTGGTCGGGCGCCTCACCGCTCGTGCCGATGACTTCCTCGTGGCCCTCGTGGCCGATCAGGAGGATGTCGTAGTCCTCCTTGGCGTAGCGGACGGCTTCCTTGTGGACCTTGGTGACCAGCGGGCAGGTCGCGTCGATCGTGGCGAGCTTGCGCTCGGCGGCCTCGGCGTGGACGGTCGGGGCGACGCCGTGCGCGGAGAACATCACGATGGAGCCCTCGGGCACCTCCGCGGTCACGTCGACGAAGATCGCGCCCTTCTTCTCGAGCGTCTGCACGACGTACTTGTTGTGCACGATCTCGTGACGGACGTAGACCGGGGCCCCGTACTGCTCAAGGGCCTTCTCGACGGCGATCACGGCGCGGTCCACACCCGCGCAGTAGCCACGGGGTGCGGCGAGCAGGACACGGCGGGCAGGGGTAGCAGTCATGCGTCCCATCGTAAGGCCGTACCGAACAGGCGCCGGATCGGTGGGGTCGGGAGACTGAGACGCACCAACCAGCGACGGAGGGTACATGGCGGGCAGCAGCACGAAAGAGGGAAGGCTGCGGCGCACACTCGGCTTCCGGGACCTGGTGGTCTACGGGCTGTTGTTCATCGCACCCATGGCCCCGGTCGGCGTGTTCGGCACCCTGGACGCGAGGTCCGACGGGGCCGTGGCGCTGGTGTACCTGGTGGCGACCGTGATGATGGCCTTCACGGCGTTCAGTTACGCGCAGATGGTGCATGTCGCCCCGCTCGCCGGATCGGTCTTCGCGTACGCCCGCAAAGGGCTCGGGGAGGGGCCCGGGTTCATCGCCGGCTGGATGGCGATGCTCGACTACCTGCTCATCCCGGCGGTCGCCTATCTCTTCTCCGGGATCGCGATGAACGCGCTGGTTCCCGAGGTGTCCCGGTGGGTGTGGACGGCGATCGCCGTGGTCGTGACGACCGCGCTCAACCTCTGGGGCGTGAGGGCGGCGGCCCGGGTGGGCTTCGCGGTGCTCGCCATGGAGATCGTGGTGCTGCTGGTGTTCGTGGTGTCGGCGGTGGTGGTGCTGGCCAGGGACGGGGCGCAGCGCGGCTGGCTGACACCGCTCACCGGCGACTCGGGGTTCTCGATGACCGCGGTCGTCGGAGCGGTGTCCGTCGCGGTGCTGTCGTATCTGGGCTTCGACGCGATCGCGTCCTTCGCCGAGGAGGTGACGGGCGGCTCGGCGAAGGTGGCGCGGGCCGTGCTGTTCTGCCTGGTGCTCGCCGGTGCGCTCTTCGTGGTCCAGTCGTATCTGGCGGCGCTGCTGGAGCCGGTGAGCTCGGCGGAGCTGGCCGCGGATCCGGCGAAGCAGGGGTCCGCGTTCTACGACGCGGTGGATGCCTCGGTCGGGGCCTGGCTGCACGACCTGGTGGCCGTCAGCAAGGCGATCGGTGCTGCCTTCGCGGCGCTGGCGGGGCAGGCGGCGGCCGGACGGCTGGTGTTCGCGATGGCCCGGGAGCGGCGGCTCCCCTCGTTCCTGTCCCAGGTCGACGGCAAATCCGGGGTGCCGCGCGTGGCGCTCGCGGGCGCCGCGGTGGTGACGCTGGTGGCGGCCGTGTGGGCGGCCCGGCGTGACGACGGGCTGGACCATCTGGTGTCCGTGGTGAACGTCGGCGCGCTCACGGCGTTCGTGCTGCTGCACGCGTCGGTGGTGGGCTGGTTCGCCGTACGCCGGATGGAGGGGCCGCCGAGCTGGTGGCGTCATGTGCTGATGCCGGTGGTGGGCGCGGCCATCCTGGTCGCGGTGATCCTGGAGGCGACGACGAGCGCGCAGCTGGTGGGGCTGTGCTGGCTGGGGATCGGGCTGGTGGTGCTCGCGGTGCAGTGGGGGCGGCGGGCCTGAGGGCTTGCAGGAAAGCAACACCTTGATTCCCTGCAAGCCCTTGGGGCGGCGGACCTCCCTCAGCGCGTTCGCGGTGAGGGAGGAGGAACGCGGCACGGCCTTCCGGGTCACGGGTCG
The DNA here is from genome assembly GCF_042871485.1 of Streptomyces sp. NPDC005791. NCBI lineage: Bacteria > Bacillati > Actinomycetota > Actinomycetes > Kitasatosporales > Streptomycetaceae > Streptomyces > Streptomyces sp. NPDC005791. The sequence continues at coordinate 774,618 of NZ_JBIAIP010000001.1, read as the reverse complement.
AGGAATCGCAGCAACTCCTCAGTGACGAACTCGGGGTTCTCCTCGACGAGCCAGTGCCCCGCTTTCGGCACGTCCACCGCTCGCACGATGTTGGTCATACGCGGGGCCACGGTGGCCCGGACCGGGTCGAGCTGTCCCTGAGCGGTCATGAGCAGGGTCGGGACACGCACCGGTTTCGCCGCCTCGGTATCGCGCACGTCCTTGTCGAGGGCGCGGTAGAGCTCGAAGCCGCCCGACAGGACACGGGGCCGGTGGTAGGTGCGTGCGTACTCATCGATCTCGGCGTCGGTGAACGGCGATCGTTCGGAGGTTCCGCCGAATGCCGTTCCACCGAAGGAGACCTGAGGATAGAACAGTGTCAGGTACTCACGGACGTCGTCGCCGACGATCGCCTCGGGGACCCGACGTTGGGAATGGAAGGCGATGTGCCAGCTCAGTGAGCGGTAGGTGGGCGCATCCATCGCGGGCCCGGGCAGCGGCAGGTCGAGGTAGCCCAGGCGTGCGGTGTCGGCGGGGAATCGGGCTGCGTACTGGAACGCCACCGCGGCTCCGAGGTCGTGCCCGATGACGCGGGCGTCTCGCACCCCTGGTGCCGCGTCAGTCAGGGTTTGCCCGTCAAGGAGCGGCGTCAGGTGCGTGCTATCGGTGTGCCGGCCGGAAGCCCTCGTACTGGATGTACTCGGGCTTTCGGCCGGTGCGGCGAGAGTGCGTGCCGGGCGTCGCGACGGGGCGAACCCTGGCTGATGCGGCACTAGCTGCTCGGCGATGAGGGTGTGGACGTACCGGGCCAGGGTGGCTTTGTCGTAACCGGTCGGGGCGCCGGTGCTGTCTCCCAGTCCGGGGAGGTCCACGGCGTAGACGGTGTGGTGCTCGGCGAGCTCCGGCATGATCGGCCACCAGCCGTACCAGGTCTGCGGCCAGCCGTGCAGCAGCACCACCGGCGGGCCGCTGCCACCGGTCACGTAGTGCATCCGGACGTCGTCGACCGTGGCGAACTCGTGCTGGAACGTGCCCGTGAACTCCGGGTCGTCCCGGGTGGCGACGGTGTGGGCGGGGGCGTCGTCGGCTTGCGTGGTGCAGGCGACGGCGCCGATCGTCAGCAGGAAGGTGAGTGCGGCGGTCGCCATCGTTCTCGCGAGTCGGAGTGAGCGGCGCGAGGAGCGCCGGCGCGGGGGAAGCATGTGTTCCTGTCCTGGAAGAAGTGGTGGAGTTCAGCGTCCGGTGGAGCCGTCGATCAGTTCGCGGAGGATGTCCGCGTGGCCGGCGTGGCGGCCGGTCTCCTCGATCATGTGGGTGAGCGCCCAGCGGATGCTGGGAGCGGAGCTGCCCGGCCTGCGGCGGGGGACCGGTGCGCCGAGGTCGGTGCACTCGTCGAGGACTGCGTCCGCCTGCTCGGTCGCTGCGCGGTAGCGGGCGACTGTTTCGGCCACGCTGTCGGCCGGGGCTGCGTGGAAGGTCGACTGCCAGTCGGTGACCCGGTCTCCGAGGAACGTGGCCCGCTCGACGAAGGTGAGATGGTTGAGCAGGCCGAGCAGGTTGGTGCCTGAGGCCACTCCGGCTGTCCGGACCTGCGGCTCCGGGGCGTCCGCGACCTTCGCGGCAATCGAGTTCCGGAGGTGGTCGAGGAAGCCGCGCAGAACGTCGGTCTCGCTGCTTCCGGTCCGGGGTGGCGGGGTGTCGCGGCGGCGTGAGGTGGGGGGCAGGCCGGTCTCCTGCGCGGGTGTGTGCTCCTGCGTGGGGCGCGGTTCCGGCACCGGCTCAGGCGGTGCGGCGGACGAGCAGCACGTGGTCGGTGACCTCGGCGGTGCGCCCACCTGGTCCCGTCGCGATCCGGCGGGGCGCGTCGGCCCGCTCGACCGTCCATGTCGCCGGGTCCAGACCGATGTCCGCGGCGACGTCCCGCGGGGCCGGGTACCGGACACCGGGATCCTGGTTCCACGACCACGGGGCGGTCGATCCGTGGTCGACGACCAGCAGCCGCCCGCCCGGGTGCAGGGCGTGGCCTGCCGCGCGCAGGACGGCGGCCCTGTCCAGTTCGTGCGGAGTGTGCAGGTAGTGGGCGCAGATCAGGTCGAACCCGCCGTGCGGGAAGGACTCGTGCACGTCGTGCCGCTCGGCGGTGACCCGGTCGCCCAGGCCGTGTGAGCGTGCAAGGCCCTCGAGTCTCCCGACCGCCACGGCCGAGATGTCGACGGCGGTGACGCGCCACCCCTGCCGGCCGAGCCACAGCGCGTCGCCGCCGTCGCCGCAACCGAGGTCCAGCGCGTCGCCGGGCGGCAGACCGGCGATCGTCTCGGTGAGACGTACGTTCGGCCGGGGGTCCGTGGCTGTCGGCCGGGCGGCGTAGACGCCGTCCCAGAACGCAACCGCATCGGTGGTGCTCATCGAGCCTCCTTCTGTCAGGAAGCACTCAGTCTTGCCAGGCTCACCACTGCCTGGCACGGGATCTTGCCGTTATGGCAAGATGCTCCCGTGGACAAGGGAACGGAAGCAGTGCTGGACGCGGTGGGGCCGAGGCTGCGTGCACTGCGCCGCGACCGAGGCATCACCCTCGCCGGACTCGCGGCCACGACCGGGGTGTCGGAGAGCACCCTGTCCCGGCTGGAGAGTGGGCAACGCCGGGCGAGCCTGGAGTTGCTGCTGCCGCTGGCCCGTACCTACGACGTTCCGTTGGACGACCTCGTCGGCGCCCCGCGCACAGGGGACCCCCGCATCCACCTGAAGCCGATCCACAGGTTCGGGATGATCTTCGTCCCGCTGTCCCGGCGGCCGGGCGGTACCCAGTCGTTCAAGATGATCATTCCGGCTCGGCCGGAACCGCTCGAACCGACCCCGCGTACCCACGAAGGCTCCGAGTGGCTGTACGTGCTCAGCGGTCACCTCCGGCTGCTGCACGGCGAGCGGGACCTGACGCTGTCGCCCGGCGAGGCGGCCGAATTCGACACGTCCTTGCCGCACTGGCTGGGCAGCGCCGATGGGGGCGCGGTCGAGCTTCTCATCCTGTTCGACCTGCAGGGGTTGCGTGCGCACACGCGCCCAGACGCCCACCCGTCGTCCCGCGACGAGGCCGAGCGGTGAGCTGAGCGGGCTGAACGTCCGTACGCGTCCCCAGCGAGCCCTGCCGCGGGCGGTCCGCCCGCACGCGCCGTACGGGCCGGACGCCCGCCCCCGGGCGGGAGCGGCGAACCGAGGGCCGCGCGGAAGACCGGCGTTGTCGGTACCGGCCGTTACGCTCGCCCGTATGGCTCTCACTACGTCCCCGGAAGCCCCGCTGCCCGTCGGCGACGTGTCGCGGCTGATCGGCGGCTGGATCGACCGGCTCGGCGCGGTCTGGGTCGAGGGGCAGATCACCCAGCTGTCGCGCCGGCCCGGTGCCGGGGTGGTGTTCCTGACGCTGCGCGACCCGTCCCATGACATCTCGGTGAGCGTGACCTGCTTCCGGCAGGTCTTCGACCGGATCGCCGATGTGGTGACGGAGGGCGCCCGCGTCGTCGTCCTCGCCAAGCCGGAGTGGTACGCCCCGCGCGGGCAGCTGTCCCTGCGGGCCACGGAGATACGGCCGGTGGGCATCGGCGAGCTGTTGGTGCGGCTGGAGCAGCTGAAGAAGTCGCTGGCCGCCGAGGGGCTCTTCGCGCTGGACCGTAAGAAGCCGCTGCCTTTCCTGCCGCAGCTGATCGGCCTGGTCTCCGGGCGGGCGTCGGCGGCGGAGCGCGATGTCCTGGAGAACGCGCGGCGACGCTGGCCCGCGGTGCGCTTCGAGGTGCGCAACACCGCGGTGCAGGGTGTGCACGCCGTGAACCAGGTGGTGCGGGCCGTCCAGGAGCTGGACGGGCTGCCGGAGGTCGACGTGATCGTCGTCGCGCGGGGCGGCGGCAGCGTGGAGGACCTGCTGCCGTTCTCCGACGAGGCGCTGATCCGCGCGGTGGCCGCGTGCCGTACGCCGGTGGTCTCCGCCATCGGACACGAACCGGACTCCCCCCTGCTCGACCTGGTGGCCGATGTGCGGGCGTCGACGCCGACGGACGCGGCGAAGAAGGTCGTGCCGGACGTGGGTGAGGAGCTGGACCGGGTCCAGCAGCTCAGGGACCGGGCGCTGCGGACCGTGCGGGGGCTGATCGACCGGGAGGAGCGGGGGCTGGCGCACGCGCTGGGCAGGTCCTCCATGGAGCGGCCGCAGCGGATGGTGGACGAGCGGGAGGCGGAGATCGACGCGCTGACCGGGCGGAGCCGCAGGGTGTTCGGGCATCTGCTGGACCGTGCCGACTCGGAGCTCGCGCACACCCGGGCCCGGGTGGTCGCGCTGTCGCCCGCGGCGACGCTGGAGCGGGGATACGCGGTGCTGCAACGGCCCGACGGCCAGGTGGTGCGCTCCCCCGCGGAGGCCGGTGCGCCGGGCGAGGAGCTGCGGGCACGGGTGTCGGAGGGCGAGTTCACGGTGCGGGTGTCGGAGTGAGGGCCCCGATCTGTCGGACCCCGCGCATAGGGTGGTCGGCATGACGGACGACGGAACGACGACGGCTGCCGCGACGGGCACGCTCGGGTACGAGCAGGCGCGGGACGAGCTGATCGAGGTCGTACGCCGCCTGGAGGCGGGCGGCACGACGCTGGAGGAGTCGCTGGCCCTCTGGGAGCGCGGCGAGGAGCTGGCGAAGGTGTGCCGGCACTGGCTGGAGGGCGCGCGGGCCCGGCTGGACGCGGCGCTGGCGCGCCCCGAGGAGCCCGCGGAGACCGGCCGCACGGACTGAGGGGTACGGACGGGCCGTTTCCACATACGCGTGTGCGGTGGATCACCTCGAGCTCGATTTAGTTGAAACTTAATCTATCCGTCGGTTACGGTGATGTCATCACTTGCTCCGTACCGTCCGGAAGGTAACGCTCCAGATGTCCCTCGTTCTTGACCCCGCCGCCCAGGACCTCCTCTTCCGCGAGGCCCGCACTGCCAACACGTTCACCGACGAGCCGGTGACCGACGAGCAGGTCCAGGCGATCTACGACCTGGTCAAGTACGGCCCCACGGCCTTCAACCAGTCGCCGCTGCGCGTCGTCCTGGTGCGCACGCCGGAGGGCCGCGAGCGTCTCGTGAAGCACATGGCCGAGGGCAACCGGCCGAAGACCTCCACCGCGCCGCTGGTCGCGCTCCTGGTCGCGGACCACGAGTTCCACGACGAACTCCCGGCACTCCTGCCGCACTTCCCGCAGGCCAAGGACGCGTTCTTCTCCGAGCGCCCGGTCCGCGAGCAGTCCGCCGCGCTGAACGCCACCCTGCAGGCCGCCTACTTCATCATCGGCGTCCGCGCCGCCGGCCTGGCCGCCGGCCCGATGACCGGCTACGACGCCGCGGGCATCGAGAAGGAGTTCCTGGACGGCGACCACAAGCTGCTCATGGCCGTCAACATCGGCAAGCCGGGCGAGGACGCCTGGTTCCCGCGCCTGCCCCGCCTCTCCTACGACGAGGTCGTCACCACCGTCTGATTCCTTCCCGGAAACAGTGGAAGAGCCCCGCGACGCTCGGCGTCGCGGGGCTCTTCGCGGTCCTGACGGCGGCCGCCCGGATCAGGAAGCAGGGGTGGCCACGGAGGCGGGGGCAGCCGCGGAAGAGGGGGAAGCCGTGGCGGCGGGGGCCGTCTTCAGCGCGGCGGCCATCTCCGCCAGCCGCTCCGTCGGGGCCGAGCCGGTGACCACCGTCGTCACGCCCTCGTCATGCAGCACGAGGGCGTCGTACTTCGGGCCCTCCCAGCGCTGCCACGCCCGGCCCGCCACCTCATAGGTGCGCCCGGTGTCCTCGGCCTGCTGACTCACCTGAGGGACGTACTTCTTCGCGGGGGTCGTGGACTGCTCCACCGCGACGTACTTGCCGTCCGGGTCGAGGAAGCCCAGGTGCCAGCCGGCGCCGTCCTGCCCCGCGTACGAGACGGAGGTCGGCTTCCACTCCTTCGACAGCCCCGCCGGGGCCGCCACCGGGTAGGGCGCGGCGCGACGGGCCGTCGCGAGCTCGACCCGGTAGTCGACCGCCTTGATCGGGTCGGCCTTGTCGTCGTGCGGGATGAAGATGTAGACGACGCCCGCCACTGCGGTGATCACGAGCATCGACAGGATCATGTCCCGGACGGTCTGCTTGCCTCGCTTGCTTGCCACGGACTCAATGGTGGCATGGGCCCCCGCGCGACCGGCGAGCGGGCGACGGACCGACCGGCACGCCCGCTCATACGTGACCCGGTCTGCTCATTTTATCGACCTGGCGATAGAGTCGCAGCACCCTCTTTTCCGGTCGTCGTCGTACAGAAAGGTGCGCTCCGATGTCCGAGCATCATCTGCCGTCCCAGCTCGAGGTCTCCCCGGAGGCCCCCGACCGCAACCTCGCCCTGGAACTGGTGCGGGTCACCGAGGCCGCAGCCATGGCCGCCGGGCGCTGGGTCGGCCGCGGCGACAAGATCGGCGCCGACGGCGCCGCCGTGAAAGCCATGCGCACGCTCGTCTCCACGGTGTCGATGAACGGCATCGTCGTCATCGGTGAGGGCGAGAAGGACGAAGCCCCCATGCTGTTCAACGGTGAGCGCGTCGGCGACGGCACCGGGGCCGAGGTCGACATCGCCGTCGACCCGATCGACGGCACCACGCTCAACGCCAAGGGCATGCCCAACGCGATCGCCGTACTGGCCGCCGCCGACCGCGGCGCGATGTTCGACCCGTCCGCCGTCTTCTACATGGACAAGCTGGTCACCGGCCCCGAGGCCGCCGACTTCGTCGACATCAACGCGCCCGTGTCCGTGAACATCCGGCGCGTCGCGAAGGCCAAGAGCTCGGCGCCCGAGGACGTCACCGTCGTCATCCTGGACCGGCCGCGGCACGAGAGCGTCGTCAGGGAGATCCGGGAGACCGGCGCCCGGATCAAGTTCATCTCCGACGGCGACGTCGCCGGGTCGATCATGGCGGCCCGTGAGGGCACCGGCGTCGACCTGCTCATGGGCATCGGCGGCACCCCGGAGGGCATCATCTCCGCCTGCGCCATAAAGTGCCTCGGCGGTGTCATCCAGGGCAAGCTCTGGCCCAAGGACGAGGCGGAGCGGCAGCGCGCGCTGGACGCGGGTCACGACCTGGACCGGGTCCTGTCGACGGACGACCTCGTCAGCGGGGACAACGTGTTCTTCGTCGCCACCGGGATCACCGACGGCGAACTGCTGCGCGGTGTGCGGTACCGCGGAGAGACGGCGAGCACGGAGTCCCTGGTGATGCGGTCCAAGTCGGGCACCATCCGGAGGATCGACTCGACGCACCGGCTCTCGAAGCTGCGCGCCTACAGCGCGATCGACTTCGACCGCGCCAAGTAGGCCCGGCGCAGGGCATCAGGCCTGTGGGGCCGCCCGGTGCGGGCGGCCCCTACATCCGTGTGCGCGCGGGGCTCAGCCCGCCGCGGCTATGCGCCCCGCCGAGGACGCCGCCTTGAGCTCCATGTCGCGCCTGCGGCGCCGGGCGAGCACCACACGGCGTTCGGCGGCGGTGAGGCCGCCCCACACCCCGTAGGGCTCGGGCTGTACGAGCGCGTGCTCCTGGCACTCCACCATCACCGGGCACCTGGCGCAGACCTGCTTCGCGGCCTCTTCACGGGACAGTCGGGCAGCAGTCGGCTCCTTCGACGGGGCGAAGAACAGCCCGGCTTCGTCCCGGCGGCACACCGCCTCCGAGTGCCAGGGCCCCGCCTGATCCTCCCGCGCAGGTGCGCGCTGGGACGGTACGGCGGCGACCTGCAGGGGCTGATGCGGCATGTGCAGCACGGTCCACTCCTGACGACGGCTTCGGGCTTCGTGAGCGAGAGGCGATGCAGCTCTCCCTACCCGCTGTACGCACGCCTATGCACTGAGTGGCACCGCCTTCCGGCACCCGACCGTCGCACCGTGCCACCGAATGGCCTGAATGACGCGGTGAATCCGCCACCCGGCCTCAGTGGCCGAGGTGTTTGCGCAACTGACGGTGCAGATTGGCGATGAGCTTGCCACGCTTGGGCTTCGCCTCGACGCTTCCGAACACGGAATAGCCGTTCACGACGACCACCGGTGCTTCCGGGTCGGCTGATTCCAGCGTGACGACCTCGAAATTGCCGAAAACACCCGTCCCGCTGCCCCGCAGTGAAATGTTCTCGGGAACCTTGATCTCGACACTGCCGAAGATGGACGTCGCATTGATGACCGTCAGACGCTGACCGAACAGCGCCTCGGTCAGGTCGATCTCGACACTGCCGAACAGCGCGAAGGCGTTCGTCCGGCCGCCGACGCGCCAACGGCCCCTGCGGGTCGAGCCGCTGAAGACCGCGACCAGGTTCTCGGCCGGCCCGACCGGCCCTTCGGGGCCGTACCCGTGGGGCGAGGCGGCCTGCGGGGCGCCGCCCGTGACCGGGAGGTCCCGGACCAGCGGTTCGAGTTCGCCGACGGTCTTGGCCCGGTAGACCAGGTCGACGCGCTCGGCGTGCTCCTCGGCGGTCAGCCGGCCTTCGGCCACGGCTTCGCGCAGAATGTCCGCGATCCGGTCGCGGTCCGCATCGGAGGCTCGGATTCCGGCAGGCGCGGGACCGGCCGGAGCGACGGGCTGCTGAGGCTGCTTCTCGAGGTCCACCGGGCCAGCGTACCGAAACGCGATAGATCGCGAACAGTGCCTCACCGGCCCGACCGCGAATCCCGGCCCCCGCCGCAACCCGTACGGGTGAGCCTTACCTCACAGACCCGGCCGCCCTGCGGGGTCCTACCCTGGTGGGTGCGCTGTCCAAGGGTGGCCAGCCGCCGTCACCGAGTGAGGAATGGCCGTAATGCCAGAATTTGCGTACTCCGATCTGCTCCCGCTGGGAGAGGACACCACGCCGTACCGGCTGGTGACCGCCGAGGGTGTCTCGACCTTCGAGGCCGACGGCCGTACGTTCCTCAAGGTGGCTCCGGAGGCGCTGCGCACCCTCGCGGCCGAGGCCATGCACGACATCTCGCACTACCTGCGGCCCGCCCACCTCGCGCAGCTGCGGCGCATCGTGGACGACCCCGACGCCTCGTCCAACGACAAGTTCGTCGCACTGGACCTCCTGAAGAACGCGAACATCGCCGCCGCGGGTGTCCTGCCGATGTGCCAGGACACCGGTACGGCGATCGTCATGGGCAAGCGCGGCCAGAACGTACTCACCGAGGGCGGTGACGAGGAGGCCCTGTCGCACGGCATCTTCGACGCGTACACCGAGCTCAACCTGCGTTACTCGCAGATGGCCCCGCTGACCATGTGGGACGAGAAGAACACGGGCTCCAACCTTCCGGCCCAGATCGAGCTGTACGCGACCGACGGCGGCGCGTACAAGTTCCTCTTCATGGCGAAGGGCGGCGGCTCGGCCAACAAGTCCTTCCTCTTCCAGGAGACCAAGGCGGTCCTCAACGAGGGCTCCATGATGAAGTTCCTGGAGGAGAAGATCCGTTCGCTGGGTACGGCGGCCTGCCCGCCCTACCACCTGGCGATCGTCGTCGGCGGTACGTCGGCCGAATTCGCGCTGAAGACCGCGAAGTACGCCTCCGCGCACTACCTGGACGAGCTGCCCGCCGAGGGGTCCCCGACCGGCCACGGCTTCCGGGACAAGGACCTGGAGGAGAAGGTCTTCGAGCTCACGCAGAAGATCGGCATCGGCGCCCAGTTCGGCGGCAAGTACTTCTGCCACGACGTCCGGGTCGTCCGCCTCCCCCGGCACGGCGCCTCGCTGCCCGTCGCGATCGCCGTGTCCTGCTCGGCCGACCGCCAGGCGACCGCGAAGATCACTGCCGAGGGCGTCTTCCTCGAGCAGCTGGAGAAGGACCCGGCGCGTTTCCTGCCGGACACCACGGACGAGCACCTGGACGAGTCCGACGTGGTGAAGATCGACCTGAACCAGCCGATGGACGACATCCTCGCCGAGCTGACCAAGTACCCGGTCAAGACCCGGCTCTCGCTGACCGGCCCGCTGGTCGTGGCGCGCGACATCGCGCACGCCAAGATCAAGGAGCGGCTCGACGCGGGCGAGGAGATGCCGCAGTACCTCAAGGACCACCCGGTGTACTACGCCGGCCCTGCGAAGACCCCCGAGGGTTACGCCTCCGGCTCCTTCGGCCCGACGACGGCCGGCCGCATGGACAGCTACGTCGCGCAGTTCCAGGCGGCGGGCGGCTCCAAGGTGATGCTCGCCAAGGGCAACCGGTCCAAGCAGGTCACGGACGCGTGCGACGCGCACGGCGGCTTCTACCTCGGCTCGATCGGCGGCCCCGCCGCGCGCCTCGCCCAGGACTGCATCAAGAAGGTCGAGGTCGTCGAGTACGAGGAGCTCGGCATGGAGGCGGTGTGGCGCATCGAGGTCGAGGACTTCCCCGCGTTCGTCGTGGTCGACGACAAGGGCAACGACTTCTTCACCGAGCCCGCCCCGGCACCGACCTTCACCAGCATCCCGGTGCGCGGCCCCGGCCTCGGCTGACCGCACACCCGCCGAAGGGGCGCACCGGACGCCGGTGCGCCCCTTCGGCGTGTCCGGCGGGCAGGATGAGTGGGGAATACGGCGGGCGCGGACCGTGCTCGCTCCAGCAGGAGGTAAGAACACCATGGGCGAACCGGCCGAGGACACGAAGTACCGCGTCGAGCACGACTCGATGGGCGAGGTGAAGGTGCCCGCGCACGCCAAGTGGCGTGCCCAGACGCAGCGGGCGGTGGAGAACTTCCCCATCTCGGGGCAACGGCTGGAGCGGGCCCACATCGAGGCGCTGGGCCGGATCAAGGCCGCGGCGGCCAAGGTCAACGCCGGGCTCGAGGTGCTGGATCCGGACATCGCGGACGCGATCCAGGAAGCCGCCGCCGAGGTGGTGGCGGGGCGCTGGGACGAGCACTTCCCCGTCGACGTCTTCCAGACGGGCTCCGGCACCTCGTCCAACATGAACACCAACGAGGTCGTGGCCACGCTCGCCACCGAGCGGCTCGGGCGCGAGGTCCACCCCAACGACCACGTCAACGCCTCGCAGTCGTCGAACGACGTCTTCCCGTCGTCCATCCACATCGCCGCGACCGCGGCCGTGACCGCCGACCTGATCCCGGCCCTCGAGCACCTGGCCGCGTCCCTGGAGCGGAAATCGGCCGAATTCGCGGAGGTCGTGAAGTCGGGCCGTACGCATCTGATGGACGCCACCCCCGTCACCCTGGGCCAGGAGTTCGGCGGCTACGCGGCGCAGATCCGCCACGGTGTCGAGCGGCTGCACGCCTCGCTCCCCCGCCTCGCCGAACTCCCCCTGGGCGGCACGGCGGTGGGCACCGGGATCAACACGCCGCCCGGCTTCTCCGCCGCGGTCATCGCGGAGGTCGCCCGTACCACCGGCCTCCCGCTCACCGAGGCCCGGAACCACTTCGAGGCACAGGGCGCCCGGGACGGGCTCGTCGAGGCCTCGGGCCAGCTCCGTACCATCGCCGTGTCGCTCACCAAGATCTCCAACGACCTGCGCTGGATGGCCTCCGGCCCCCGCACCGGACTCGCCGAGATCAGCCTGCCCGACCTGCAGCCCGGGTCGTCGATCATGCCGGGGAAGGTCAATCCGGTCGTCCCGGAGGCCGTGCTGATGGTCGCGGCCCAGGTGACGGGCAACGACGCCACGGTCGCCGCCGCCGGAGCGGCAGGCAACTTCGAGCTCAACGTGATGCTTCCGGTGATCGCCAAGAACCTGCTGGAGTCGGTACGGCTGCTCACCAACGCCTCGCGGCTGCTCGCCGACCGCACGGTCGACGGCATCACGGCCCATGTGGAGCGGGCACGCCGGTACGCCGAGTCCTCGCCGTCGGTCGTGACCCCGCTGAACAAGTACATCGGCTACGAGGAGGCGGCGAAGGTCGCCAAGAAGTCGCTGGCCGACGGCACGACGATCCGGGAGACCGTGCTGGCAGGAGGGTACGTCGAGCGAGGTGACCTGACCCTGGAGCAGCTCGACGAGGCCCTGGACGTGTTGCGGATGACCCGGTCGTAACGCACCACGCGCCGGTGGACACGTCCCTAAGATCACTTCATGACAGCGACGGACGCGGGTACGGGAGCAGGCACCGGGGCGGGTGCGGGGGACGGTGTGCGCTGGTCGCCGGGGGACCGGATCCTCTGGCGCTACCGGGCCAACGGGCGGCCCGGTGACGACGGTGGTCAGGCGGTGCACATCTGCCGTCCGGTCACCGTCGTCCAGGACACCGACGACCTGCTGGCGGTGTGGATGGCGTCCGGCACCGAGTGTGTGAGACCCGTCCTCGCCGACGGCACCCAGGTCCACGCGGAGCCGCTCGCCACCCGCTACACGCGCCCGCGCACGACGGTGCGCTCCCGGTGGTTCGGCTCGGGTGTGCTGAAGCTCGCCCGGCCCGGCGACCCCTGGTCGGTCTGGCTGTTCTGGGACCGCGGCTGGCTCTTCCGCAACTGGTACGTCAACCTCGAGGAGCCCCGCTCACGCTGGGCGGGCGGAGTCGATTCGCAGGACCATTTCCTCGACATCTCGGTGCGCCCCGACCACAGCTGGGAATGGCTCGACGAGGACGAGTTCGCGCAGGCGCAGCGGGTCGGGCTGATGGACGAGGCCACCGCCCGGCGGGTGCGCGAGGCGGGGCTGGCGGCCGTCGAGGTGATCCGGCGCTGGGGCACGCCGTTCAGCGACGGCTGGGAGCACTGGCGGCCCGACCCCCGGTGGCCGGTCCCTCCACTGCCTGATGACTGGGACCGCACCCCTGCCCGCACGACGTCGTGAGACCCTTGACGCACCCCAGGAGGGCAGCCGCAGGATCGCCCTCCGCGAACCGTTCCGCCGGGCGGCCACCACAACCGGCTTGAGCGGCCCAGGGGCTGACCACCAGTCACCGAACGCAACGCATGAGTCACCCGGCCCACACAGCCGGGGCCCGTGCGGTCGCATTTCCCACTACGAGGGGTGGAGACATGCTCGCCGGCCACTGCCCAGCCGCCCGGAGGCCCCCTACCGGCCGTACGGTTTCGGCCCCTTCTCCGAGGGCATCCGGTGACAGCCGTTGTTATCGGAGCACTTGCCGGGGCACAGTGGCGCGACCCCCCGAGGTGAGTGCGATCGCCTCGTACAACCGGCCCGGACGGACGGAATCCCACGCGTGACGGAGCATCCCACCTCCCACGAAGGCCGGCAGCCCCTCGCCGCACGGCCGCAGGAACGCGCCCGGCCCCGGCAGCAGGAGGCCCCGCCGGGCGCCGCTGCCACCGCCGCGATGCCCGGTTCCCTTCCGGTGCCCGGTGCCGCCATGGACGCCGCCGCACCCGTCGTCGACACGCAGACGGTCACACGCCGCGAAGGGGACCGCCTCCGTTTCGTCGGCGCGGCGACCCGCCGGATCGCGCGCGGCATAGACCTGGACGAGATCGTGCTGGGCCTGTGCCGGGCGAGCGTGCCCACGTTCTCCGACGCCATACTCGTCTACCTCCGCGACCCGCTCCCGGTGGGTGACGAGCGGCCCGTCAACCCCTTCGTGCTACGGCTGCGACGCACCGACAGGCTGCGGCTCGCCGACGAGGAGACCGACGGCGGGCCGGAGGGCGAGCGGCTGCGGCTGTCCGTCACCGACCCGCAGTCCGGGCTGCTGCCGGCAGCCGACCTGTGCGAGATCCGGGCGGGCGGGGCGCTCGCCGAGGTGCTGCGCGGGGTGCGGCCCGTCTTCGGGGACTCCGCCGCGGCGCGCGTGGCCCTGCCCGAACTGCTGGGCGCCGGCCGTGCCGTGCCGACCGGGCACCGCGCGATCCTGGCTCCGCTGCGCGGCCGTCGGCGGGTGATCGGCGCCGCCGTCTTCCTGCGCGGCACCGAGCGCCCGGCGTTCGAGGCCAACGACCTCCTGGTCGCGGCCCAGCTGGCCACGCACACCGCGCTCGGCATCGACAAGGCCGTGCTGTACGGCCGCGAGGCGTACATCGCCGACGAGCTCCAGCGCACCATGCTGCCCGACTCGCTGCCCCAGCCCACGGGCGTACGGCTGGCCTCCCGCTACCTCCCGGCTGCCGAGACGGCCCGGGTCGGCGGGGACTGGTACGACGCGATCCCGCTGCCCGGCAGCAGGGTCGCCCTCGTCGTCGGCGACGTGATGGGGCACTCCATGACGTCCGCCGCGATCATGGGCCAGCTCCGCACCACCGCACAGACCCTGGCCGGTCTCGACCTGCCTCCGCAGGAGGTCCTGCACCACCTGGACGAGCAGGCCCAGCGGCTCGGCAGCGACCGCATGGCGACCTGCCTGTACGCGGTGTACGACCCGGTCGCCCACCGCATCACCATCGCCAACGCCGGGCACCCGCCGCCCGTGCTGCTCCATCTGGGCGGCAGGGCGGAGGTGTTGCGGGTGCCGCCGGGCGCGCCGATCGGGGTCGGTGGCGTCGACTTCGAGGCCGTCGAGCTGGACGCACCGGCCGGGGCCACGCTGCTGCTCTACACGGACGGCCTGGTGGAGTCCCGGATACGGGACGTCTGGACGGGCATCGAGATCCTGCGGGAGCGGCTCGCCGCCACCGCCCAGCTGACCGGGCCGGACCATTCACCGCCGCTGGAAGCGCTCTGCGACGACGTACTGGACATGCTCGGCCCCGGTGACCGGGACGACGACATCGCCCTGCTGGCCGCCCGGTTCGACGGGATCGCGCCGAGCGACGTGGCGTACTGGTTCCTGGAACCGGAGGACGCGGCGCCCGGCCGGGCCCGCAGGCTGGCCCGCAGGGCGCTGAGCCGGTGGGGTCTGGACGACCTCTCGGACGAGGTGGAGCTGCTGGTCAGCGAGGTGGTGACCAATGCCGTGCGCTACGCGGAGCGGCCGGTGACCCTGCGGCTGCTGCGTACGGACATCCTGCGTTGCGAGGTCGGCGACGACTCCCCGCAGCTGCCCCGGCAGCGGCGTGCCCGGGAGACCGACGAGGGCGGTCGCGGGCTGTTCCTGGTCAACCGGCTGGCCAGGCGGTGGGGAGCGACGCGGCTGTCGACCGGCAAGGTGGTGTGGTTCGAGATGGCCACGCCGTAGGCCGGAGCGCCGGACATGTGTGAGGGGCGGGTGCCGGCCGGCACCCGCCCCTCATCCGTCGCTACTGCCCCAGCAGGTCCTCGCTGCCCGGTCGCTCACCCGGCGGCTGGTCCCCGTCCTCGGGGTCCTCCGTCTCGCTGGGTGTCTCGCTCGGTGTCCACGAGGGTGACTCGCTCGGCGTCTCCGCGGGCGTGGACGCCTCGCCGCTGGGGGTCTCGCTCGGCGATGCGGAGGGCTTCTCGGGCTCCTCGGACGGAGTCTCCGACGGCTTCTCGGTCTCGGAGGGAGTGGCCGAGGGGGTCCGGGTCACCGGCGTCTCACCGCGTTCGACTCCCTGCAGGTCGAAGGTGGCGTCCGAGCCGCCGCCGAGGGCATTGAGGGTGTAGTCCGCCCAGATCCTGGCGGGGAACCCGCCGCCGTTGGCCCGGCCGGAGTTGGCCGTACCGGTGAGGCTGACCTGGCCGCCGCCGTCCTTGGTGGACTCGCCGAAGAGGGCGACGGCTGTGGTGAGTTCCGGGGTGTAGGCCGTGAACCAGGCCGCCTTGTTGTCCTCGGAGGTACCCGTCTTGCCGGCGGCGTCGTAGGCGGAGGTGTCGGCCTCCCGGCCGGAGCCGATGTCGACGACCTCGGTCAGCGCCTTCGTCACGGTGTCCGCGGACGCCCGGCTGATCGCCTGGCCGCCCACGCCGTCGACGGGTTCCATGGTGCGGTCGCGGTGCTCGGCGGACTTCACGATGGTCGGGGTGACCTTCTTGCCGTGGTTGGCGAGCGTGGCGTACACCCCGGCCATGTCCCACGTCGAGGCGTTCATGGTCCCGAGCGTGATCGCCGGGCGCTCGGGGAAGTTCTTGTCCGGTACGCCCATGTCGAGCGCGGTCTTCTTCACGGCGCTCGGGGTGACGTCGACGACCATCTGCGCGAAGACGGAGTTGATCGACTTGTCCATCGCCGTCTGCACGGTCGGACTGTCGTAGCTGATGTCGTCCTCGTTCTGCGGGGCGAACGGGGTGTCGCTCCCGACCACGGGGCGCTTGCTGGTTCCGTCGTAGACCGTGTCCAGGCCGATCAGGTCGCCGTCCTGGGTGGTCGACTCGTTCTCCAGCGCGGAGGCGAGCACCAGCGGCTTGAAGGTGGACGCCGGCTGGTAGTCCTGGCGGGTGGCGTTGGAGATGTAGTGCTCGGTGGCGCCCACACCGCCGTACAGCGCGAGCACCTTGCCGGTCTTCGGATCGACCGAGGTGGCACCCGCCTGGACGGTCGCGTCGACCTTGTTGCCGTCCCGGTCGAGCTGGTTCTCCAGCTGGCGGTCGACCGACTTCTCGAGCTGCTTCTGCTTCTTCTTGTCGATGTTGAGGGTGATCGTCCAGCCGCCGGCGTCCAGCATCTCGTCGGTGATGCCCTGCCGCTTCATCTCGTCGTTCGCGGACTCGACGAGGTAGCCGGTCTGGCCCTCCATGCCGGGGGCGGCCTTGGGCGAGCCGGGGACGGGGAAGGTCATCTTGTCCCGCTCGGCCCGGTCGAGCCAGCCCTCGTCGACCATGTTGTCCAGCGTGTAGGCCCAGCGTTCCTTGACGAGCTTCTTGCCGGTGGGCGTGGCGTTCGCCCAGTCGTACTGGCTGGGAGCCTGGAGCAGGGCCGCGAGGTAGGCGCCCTGGGAGGTGTCGAGATCCTTGGCGTCGACGCCGTAGTAGGCCTGTGCGGCCGCCTGGATGCCGCTCGCACCGCGCCCGTAGTACACGGTGTTGAGGTACCCGGCGAGGATGTCGTCCTTCTTGGTGCTCCGGTCGACCTTGAGTGAGATCACCAGCTCCTTGAGCTTGCGGGTGACCGTCTGGTCCTGCGTGAGGTAGTAGTTCTTCACGTACTGCTGGGTGATCGTGGAACCACCCTGCTTGCCCTTGCCGGTGAGCGTGTTGATCAGACCGCGGGTGGTGCCCTTGAGGTCGACGCCCTGGTCCCGGTAGAAGGACTTGTTCTCGGCGGCGACGAAGGCGTGCTGGACCTTCTCGGGTATGACGTCCAGGTCGATTATCTCGCGGTTGACCTCGGAGTTGCTCCGGGCCAGGAGGGTGCCGTCGCTGTACTTGTAGACGTTGCTCTGCTTCTGCGCCTGGGCGTTGGCCTCGGGCACGTCGACGTACACGTACAGCGCCACGAAAGCGCCCATCACGAGCAGGCAGAACCCGAAGAGGGTGCCCAGGATCTTCCGCCAGGTGAAGAGCCGGCGTACGCCGCCGCTCCTGGCGGTCCGGCGCGCTCCCCGTCCCTGGGCTCGCCGCGCATCCGCTCGACCCATCGCTGTGGTGCTCCGTTCTTCTGCTCGTACCGCTCCGGTCAGACCTGCCAGCTAACACCGAAGGCTCGGACAAATGGCGAGCGATCCGGCCTTTTCCGGACGTGAGAATCAGCACCCGCCCCTATGGAACCGACTCCCGAGGGGTGCACAAGGTTGCGAGAGCGGTTAATGTGTAATCACATTGCTAGCACGGCGTCATGCCGTACGAAACGGGGGACCCATGTCCGCAGCACACGACCGCCCCGGCACCACCGGCCCCGGCGCCGACCTGACGCCGGACACGCCCGAGATGCCCGCGCCGCAGGTCAGAGAGACCACCGCCCATTCCATCCCCGGCGGCCTGGGTCTGCTGCTGACGGTGCTCGGGGTGTTCCTCGGGGTGGCCCTGGCCATCGTCGGCGGCGTCCTCGGCTCCGACGGCCACAACGGCGTCGGCATCCCGCTCATCGTCCTGGGACTGCTCCTGACCATCGCCTCGTTCTTCTGCATGAGCGGTGTGAAAATGGTCGCCCCGGGCGAGGCGCGGGTCATCCAGCTCTTCGGCCGCTACGTCGGCACGATCCGCGCGGACGGGCTGCGATGGATCAACCCGCTGACGTCCAGCCGCAAGATCTCCACCCGGGTCCGTAACCACGAGACGGCCGTCCTGAAGGTCAACGACGCCTACGGCAACCCGATCGAGCTCGCGGCGATCGTCGTCTGGAAGGTCGAGGACACCGCGCAGGCGCTCTTCGAGGTCGACGACTTCCTGGAGTTCGTCGCCACGCAGACCGAGTCGGCCGTCCGGCACATCGCGATCGAGTACCCCTACGACGCCCACGAGGAAGGCGGCCTCTCGCTCCGGGGCAATGCCGAGGAGATCACCGAGAAGCTCGCGGTGGAGCTCACGGCACGGGTGCAGGCGGCGGGCGTACGGATCATCGAGTCCCGCTTCAGCCACCTCGCGTACGCCCCCGAGATCGCCTCGGCGATGCTGCAGCGGCAGCAGGCGGGAGCGGTCGTGGCGGCCCGCCAGCAGATCGTCGAGGGCGCGGTGGGCATGGTCGAGATGGCCCTGACCCGGATCGCGGAGCAGGACATCGTCGAGCTCGACTCGGAGCGCAAGGCGGCGATGGTGAGCAACCTGATGGTGGTGCTGTGCGGTGACCGTGCGGCGCAGCCGGTCCTGAACACGGGCACGCTCTACCAGTGACGGACGATGCCACGCCTCCCGCGGGCCGGCCGGCGGCCCGGCGGGGGCCCGCGCGCAAGCAGATGCTGCTGCGACTGGACCCCGCGGTGCACGACGCGCTGGCCCGGTGGGCCTCCGACGAGCTGCGCAGCGCGAACGCGCAGATCGAGTTCCTGCTGCGGCGGGCGCTGGCGGAGGCGGGCCGCCTCCCGGGGAGCGCGGCCCCGATCCCCCGCCGGGGCCGGCCCCCGAAGGCCCCGCCGTCGGAGCAGCCGCCCGAAGCGGAGGGGTGACCGCGTCCGGTTCGCCCTCGATCGCCGGACGGGCTCGATCCGCACCCCCGGGTACGGTCCCGCCCCTCCGAGCCCCGCCGACGGGTCGGCCGTACGTGTCCCGAGCCCGTATACATGCGAGGTATACACACCGTGTAGAGTGCGTCGCATGTCAATCGGTCACACCCTCCTCGGGCTCCTGGAGTCCGGCCCCCGCCACGGCTACGACCTCAAGCGCGCCTTCGACGAGAAGTTCGGCCACGATCGCCCCCTGCACTACGGCCAGGTCTACGCGACCATGTCCCGCCTGCTCAAGAACGGGCTCGTCGAGGTCGACGGCGTGGAGACGGACGGCGGGCCCGAGCGCAAGCGGTACGCCATCACCGACGCCGGCATCACCGACGTCGCCGCCTGGCTCGCGCAGCCCGAGAAGCCCGAGCCGTACCTCCAGTCGACCCTGTACACGAAGGTCGTCCTGGCCCTGCTCACCGGCCGCGACGCCGCCGACCTCCTGGACGCCCAGCGCTCGGAGCACCTGCGTCTCATGCGCATCCTCACCGACCGCAAGCGCAGGGGCGATCTCGCCGACCAGCTGATCTGCGACCACGCGCTCTTCCACCTCGAAGCCGACCTGCGGTGGCTGGAACTGACCTCCGCCCGGCTCGGCAAGCTCGCCGAGGTGATCGCCCCGTGACCCCCGCCGGCTCCCTGCTCGCCGCCCACGACCTGCGCAAGACCTACGGCTCGACCCCCGCGCTCGACGGCGCCTCCTTCTCCGTCCACCCCGGCGAGGTCGTCGCGGTCATGGGCCCGTCCGGCTCCGGCAAGTCGACGCTGCTGCACTGCCTCGCCGGGATCGTCACCCCCGACGCGGGCACCATCACCTACGACGGCCGCGAGCTGTCCGCCATGTCCGACGCCGAGCGCAGCGCCCTGCGCCGCACCGACTTCGGTTTCGTCTTCCAGTTCGGCCAGCTCGTCCCCGAGCTGACCTGCGTCGAGAACGTCGCCCTGCCCCTCCGGCTCAACGGTGTCAAGCGCAGGGAAGCGGAACGCACCGCCCGGGAGTGGATGGAGCGACTGGAGGTCGAGGACCTCGCCGCCCAGCGCCCCGGCCAGGTCTCCGGCGGCCAGGGCCAGCGCGTCGCCGTGGCCCGAGCCCTGGTCGCCTCCCCCAAGGTGGTCTTCGCCGACGAGCCGACGGGGGCGCTCGACTCCCTCAACGGCGAGCGGGTCATGGAACTGCTCACCGAGTCCGCCCGGACGGCGAACACAGCCGTCGTGCTCGTGACACACGAGGCACGCGTCGCCGCCTACTCGGACCGCGACATCGTCGTACGCGACGGCCGGTGCCGCGATCTTGAGTTCGCCGTATGACCTGGCTGCGTGACCTCGGCCTCGGCATACGCCTCGCCGCCGCGGGCGGCCGTGAGGGCTGGGCGCGGACCGCGCTCACCGCCGTCGGGGTGGGCCTCGGTGTGGCGATGCTACTGGTCGCCTCGTCCGTGCCGCACCTGCTGGACCAGCGCTCGCAACGCGGTCAGGCCCGCGAGGAGTCCTTGGTGTCGCGCGACGGGGACGCCGTACCGAAGTCGGACACCACGGTCGTGCGGATCAACGCGGCGACCGAGTACCGCGGCCGCGCCGTCGAAGGCTTCCTGATGCGCCCGGAGGGCGCCCACCCAACCCTCCCGCCCGGAGTCGCCCGCTTTCCCGGCCCGCAGGAGATGGTGGTCTCCCCCGCCCTCCGGGAGCTGCTGACCTCACCCGAAGGCGACCTGCTCAAGGAACGGCTGCCGTACCGGATCAGCGGAACGATCGCCGACGCGGGTCTGCTCTCCCCGGGCGAACTGTACTTCTACGTGGGCAGCGACTCCCTGACACCCGCCGACGGCGGTCACCGACTGTCCGGTTACGGCAGCGGCCCCGCGGAGGATCCGCTCCCGCCCGTCCTGGTCGTCCTCGTCATCATGATCTGCGTCGTGCTTTTGGCGCCCGTCGCGATCTTCATCGCCACGGCCGTACGCTTCGGCGGCGACCGCCGCGACCGCCGGCTCGCCGCCCTTCGCCTGGTCGGCACGGACATCCGGACGACCCGCAGGATCGCGGCCGGCGAAGCACTGTTCGGGTCGCTGCTGGGGCTGCTGGCCGGGCTGGCGTTCTTCCTCGTGGGCCGCGAGTTCGTCGGCTCCGTCGAGGTGTGGAACCACAGCGCCTTCCCGTCCGATCTGACACCCGCCGCCTGGCTGGCGGCACTGGTCGCCGTCGCGGTGCCCCTGTCCGCCGTGTTCGTCACCCTGGTCGCCATGCGCTCGGTGGCCGTCGAACCACTGGGCGTCGTACGCCACAGTGGCGGCCGCGGGCGCCGCCTCTGGTGGCGCGTGCTGATGCCCGTCGCGGGGATCGCGGTGCTCGCCCTGACCGGCCGGGTGGACGAGTTCACCCCCGTCGACCCGTACCCGATCGCGGGCGGCGCGGTACTGGTCCTGTTCGGGCTCGCGCTGCTGCTCCCCTGGCTGGTGGATGCCTGTGTGCACCGGCTGCGCGGCGGCCCGCTGCCCTGGCAGCTCGCCATCCGCCGGCTGCAGCTGAACAGCGGGGCCGCGTCCCGCGCGGTCAGCGGCATCACCGTGGCCGTCGCCGGAGCGGTGGCCCTGCAGATGCTGTTCGCCGCCATGGGCGACGAGTTCGAGCGGATCACGGGCCAGGACCCGTCGCGCGCCCAGTTCCACACGTACTCGGAGAAGGTCAGCGGGGACGCCGCCACCCGGACCATCGAGGCGTTCCGTTCCACCGAGGGCGTGGAACGCGTCATCGGCACGGTCGAGTCGTACGTGACCAGGCCGGGGACGTACGGCAAGGACGAGATCGCGCCGACCACCTCCCTCAGCATCGGCGACTGCGCCACCCTGAAGGAGCTCGCCGAGATCGGTTCCTGCGAGGAGGGCGACGCCTTCGTCGTCCACCCCAGGGGCGACGAGGAACTGAGCGACTGGGTCGACGAGACCGCCCGCAAGGGCGAGGAGATCGAGCTCAACTCCGCGATCGACTGGAAGCCGGGAGCGAAGTCGGTCCGCTGGACCCTCCCCGCGGACAGCAGGACCGTCACCTCCGCCCCCGACCCGCTCGGCGAGGAGAACTACGGCATCATGGCGACGGTCGGGGCCGTCGACCCGCGCATGGTCCCGACCGCCCAGACCGTCGTGCTGGTCAAGGTCGACGAGGGCGTCGAGGACGTCGCCGAGTACGTACGGAACACCGCCGCCAGGATCGACCCGGGGATGCGGATCGTCACCCTGAGATCGACGGAACGCGAACGCCAGTACGCCGGCGTGCAGACCGGCCTGCGGCTGGGCGCGGTGGCCACGCTGCTGCTGATCGCCGCGTCGATGCTGGTCTCCCAGCTGGAACAGCTCCGGGAGCGCAGGCGACTGCTGTCGGTCCTGGTCGCCTTCGGCACCAGGCGTGTCACCCTCGGCTGGTCGGTGCTCTGGCAGACCGCCGTCCCGGTGGTCATCGGCCTGCTGGTCGCGACCGCGGGCGGCCTGGGGCTCGGCACCATGCTGACGTGGATGCTGGCCAAGACGGTGACGCGGTGGTGGCTGTTCCTGCCATTGGCGGGCGCGGGCGGGGCCCTCGTCGTGGTGGTGACCCTGCTCTCGCTGCCCCTGCTGTGGCGCATGATGCGCCCGGACGGGCTGCGCACGGAGTGATGCCGCGAGGGGTGGGGGGGGGCCCGGGCCCCCGCCCCCCCCCCCGGGGCCCCCCCCCCGGGGGGGCGCCCCCCCCCCCCCCCCCCCCCCCCCCCCCCCCCCCCACGCGCCGCCCCCCGCCCGCCCCCGCCCCCCCC
>NZ_JBIAIP010000001.1:606413-751995 GCF_042871485.1 Streptomyces sp. NPDC005791 | reverse complement strand
GGGGGGCGCGGCGGGGGGGGGGGGGGGGGGGGCGGGGGGGGGCCGGGGGGGGGGGGGGGGGGGGGGGGGGGGGGGGGGGGCGCGCGCGCCCGGCCCCCCCCCCACCCCTCTTCGGGCACCCGTACCGGGAGGGCCGCCATCGCCTCCCGCAGCGCCGCCGCGAACTCCTCGAACTCGGCGTGCCGCGCCGTCCCCGTCCGCATCGCCAGCGCCACCCGCCGGGAGGGCGCCGGAGCGGCGAAGTACCCGGTGGTCAGGGCGTCGTTGCGCACCGTCTCCACCGTCACCGCCGTACGTGGCAGCAGCGTCACCCCGAGGCCACCCGCGACGAGCTGCACCAGGGTGGAGAGTCCGGCCGCGGTCGTGGTCACCGCCGCCCCCTGGGTACGCCCCGCCTCCCGGCAGATGTCCAGCGCCTGGTCGCGCAGGCAGTGCCCCTCGTCGAGCAGCAGCAGGGGCAGGTCCCGCAGGGCCTCGCGCGGGATGTCGGTGCGCCCTCCCAGCTCGTGCTCCTGCTCCATGACCAGCACGAAGTCCTCGTCGAACAGCGGCAGTTCGGTGACCCCCGGCACACCGAGCGGCACCGCGAGCAGCAGCAGGTCCAGCCGCCCGGCCGCCAGTCCGTCCAGCAGCGAGGAGGTCTGCTCCTCATGGACCTGGAGGTCCAGCTCCGGGTAGCGCTCGTGGACCAGCCTGAGCACGGTCGGCAGCAGGTACGGCGCGACGGTCGGGATCACGCCGAGCCTGAGCACCCCGGTGAACGGCGCCTGTACGGCCTCGGCCTCCTCCATCAGCTCGCCGACGGCCTCCAGCACCGCCCTGGTCCGCACCGCCAGCCGCTCCCCCGCCGACGAGAGCAGCACCTTGCGCGTCGTACGCTCGATGAGCTGGACACCCAGTGCCACCTCCAACGCCGACACGGCTCCGGAGAGCGCCGGCTGGCTCATCCCGATTGCTGCCGCCGCGTCCCGGAAGTGCAGATGTTCCGCCACGGCCGCGAAGGCGCGCAGCTGCGAGAGGCTGGGCTGTTTGGACCTCATGGTCTGATTTACATACGTCACTGATAGGTACCTCCGATCACACCGACCGAGTGTAGCTATTTCCGTGATCAATGCACCCTGTGCCAAGGTGGAGGCCGTCCAACCCCCAGGAACGCCCCCAAAAGGGGAATTCCTACGCAGCAAGGAGTGCGCGTGCTCACTGTCGGTGACAAGTTCCCCGAGTTCGACCTGACCGCTTGCGTGTCGCTGGAGAGCGGCAAGGAGTTCGAGCAGATCAACCACAAGACCTACGAGGGTCAGTGGAAGATCGTCTTCGCGTGGCCGAAGGACTTCACCTTCGTGTGCCCCACCGAGATCGCCGCCTTCGGCAAGCTGAACGACGAGTTCGCCGACCGTGACGCCCAGATCCTCGGCTTCTCCGGCGACTCCGAGTTCGTGCACCACGCCTGGCGCAAGGACCACCCGGACCTGACCGACCTGCCCTTCCCGATGCTGGCCGACTCGAAGCACGAGCTCATGCGTGACCTCGGCATCGAGGGCGAGGACGGCTTCGCCCAGCGCGCCGTCTTCATCGTCGACCAGAACAACGAGATCCAGTTCACGATGGTGACCGCCGGTTCCGTGGGCCGTAACCCCAAGGAGGTCC
Source organism: Streptomyces sp. NPDC005791 (assembly GCF_042871485.1). Lineage (NCBI taxonomy): Bacteria > Bacillati > Actinomycetota > Actinomycetes > Kitasatosporales > Streptomycetaceae > Streptomyces > Streptomyces sp. NPDC005791. Next base: position 750,348 of record NZ_JBIAIP010000001.1, on the reverse strand, counting down.
TGCGGGTCCTCGACGCCCTGCAGACCGACGAGCTCTGCCCCTGCAACTGGACCAAGGGCGAGACCACCCTGGACCCGGTCGCGCTCCTCTCGGGCGAGTGAGCTGATACGACATGGCACTCGATGAACTGAAGTCGGCCGTACCGGACTTCGCCAAGGACCTGAAGCTGAACCTCGGTTCGGTCATCGGCAACAGCGAGCTCCCCCAGCAGCAGCTGTGGGGCACCGTCCTGGCCTGCGCGATCGCCTCGCGCTCGCCGAAGGTGCTGCGCGAGCTGGAGCCGGAGGCCAAGGCCAACCTCTCCGCCGAGGCGTACACCGCGGCGAAGTCGGCCGCCGCCATCATGGCGATGAACAACGTCTTCTACCGCACCCGGCACCTGCTGTCGGACCCCGAGTACGGAAACCTCCGTGCGGGCCTGCGGATGAACGTCATCGGCAAGCCGGGCGTGGAGAAGGTCGACTTCGAGCTGTGGTCGCTCGCCGTCTCCGCGATCAACGGCTGCGGCCAGTGCCTGGACTCCCACGAGCAGGTGCTGCGCAAGGCCGGCGTCGACCGTGAGACCATTCAGGAAGCCGTCAAGATCGCTTCGGTGATCCAGGCGGTCGGCGTGACCCTCGAAGCCGAGGCCGTGCTCGCCGAGTAGTGAACGGCAGTACCTTTGTACGAGAAGGGCCCCGAGGACGACCGACCGTCCCCGGGGCCCTTCTTTCCTGTGCGTCCGGCGGCAGGGGCGCGCGGTGGGGCGTGGCGCCCAGGTGGTGTCGTCCCACCCCTGCCTAGCGCTTCTGACCGTCCGGCGGTCCGGCCCCGTTCCCGGACCTTTCGTCGTGGTCGTCCGGGGCGGCAGGACCCGGTCCGTCCGCCGGGGGCGGCGGTTTCGTCGCCGGTGCGGCCGAGAGCGCCGTGGCGCCGTGCGGCCCGGGGCCGTGGTGCACCTCCGGGTCCCGCCCGTACGAGCGGAGGTAGCCGACCACCGTATTGGTCACCGCGACCAGGGGCACGGCCACGACCGCGCCCCCGATACCGGCGACCATGCCGCCCGCCGCGACCGAGAGCACCACCGCCAGCGGGTGGACACGTACGGCGCGGCCCAGGATGAAGGGCTGCAGGATGTGGCCCTCGATCTGCTGCACGGCGAGCACCACGATCAGCACCATCAGGGCGGTGAACACGCCCTGGGTGACGAGCGCGACGACCACGGCGAGGGCGCCGGAGATCACCGCGCCGACCAGCGGGATGAAGGCGAAGAGGAAGATGAAGACGGCGAGCGGGACCGCCATCGGCACATCGAGGAAGTAGATCCCGAGCCCGATGAAGATCGCGTCGATCAGGGCCACGATCACCGTGCCCCGGACATAGGCGGTCAGCGTCCGCCAGGCACGCGGTCCGGCGCCCGCGACGCCCGGGCGGGCCTGGGAGGGCACCAGCTTGAGCACCCACTGCCAGATGCGCTTCCCGTCGTAGAGCAGGAAGAGCGTCGAGAACATCGCCAGCAGCAGACCGGTCAGGAACTCCACCATCACGGTGACGCCCTGGAGACCGGCGGAGGTGATCTCCTCGGTGTTGGTGCCGATGGTGTCGCTGAGGTTCTTCGCGATGTCGTTGATCTGCGACTCGGTGACATGGAACGGGCTGTCCAGGAGCCAGCGCTTCAACTCGTCGATGCCGTCACGGACCCGGTCCGACAGGGTGTCCAGATTGTCCATCACCTGCCAGACGACGAACCAGCCGACCAGGCCCATCACGACGAAGCCGAGCACCGCCGTGACCGCGGTGGCCAGACCGCGCGGCAGCCCGAGCCGCCTCAGGCGTACGACGGTCGGCTGGAGCATCGCGGTCACCAGCAGGGCGGCGGCGAAGGCCAGCACGACCAGCTGGACGGCGCTGATGATCCGCATCAGCACCCAGAGCGTGCCGGCCAGGACGAGCAGCCGCCATCCCGCCTCGGCCGCGACACGCATCCCCCAGGGGATCGCGGCCACCGGGTCGGGTCTGGCGGCGACGGAGGGGGCGTACGCGGGCGGGCGGGGCACCTTTTCGGCGACGACGGTGGAGAGGGTCGACGAGGAGACGCTCACGGCGTCCTCGTCGGCGCGGCGCTCGTCCTCGGCACGGCGTTCTTCCAGGCGCGCCCCGATCTCGGTGAGTTCGGCGCCCAGCCGGCCGAGCCACCCCGGAAGTTTCGACATGGATGTTCCCTTTCCCCCATACGCTCCACGCACGCCCCCGGAGCTGTCCGGGTCGACCGTACACGCGCGAAGCTCCGCACCGTAGGACGGTGCGGAGCTTCGCGTAGTTGAGCGAGGAACCTCGGGAGTTCCTAGTACCAGTGGTTGGCCTGCCAGAAGGACCAGGCACCACAGGGGCTGCCATAGCGGCCGTCCATGTAGCTGAGGCCCCACTTGATCTGGGTGGCCGGGTTGGTCTGCCAGTCGGCGCCGGCGGACGACATCTTGGAGCCGGGGAGCGCCTGCACGAGGCCGTACGCGCCCGAGGACGGGTTGGTCGCCCTGTAGTTCCAGGTCGACTCGTGGTTCACGATGTTGCTGAAGCACTGGAACTGGTCGGCGGGAATCATCTGACGGGCCATGGCCTGGACCTCGGCCACGCTGTAGGAGCCCTGCGCCGAGAAGGAGGAGGCGTCACGGACGGAGTCGCGGCTCGCGCGCTGGGCGTCCCTCTCCTTCTTGTCCCTGGCCTCGCGCTGCGCCTCCAGCTTGTCCTCGGCCGCCTGCTTCTTCGACGCGGCGTCCTTGGCGGCCTGGATGCGGGCCGTTTCCTCGGCGGACTTCCTGGCCGCCGCATCGGCTGCCGAGGCCTGGGCGTCGGCCTGCTGCGTCAGCGAAGCGGTCTGAACCTGGGCCTGCTGGCCCGCGGGGATGTCTGCGAGCAGCGTGGTGTCGGCTGCGGCCGCCTCGAAGTTGTTGTCGTCGGCAGCGGGAGTGCTGCCCGACGCAACGCCTACGACGGCGCCAACGGTGGTGACCGCGGTGGCAGATGCCACGGCGAACCCCCGGACCGAGATCCGGCTCACACGGTGTCCTTCCAGCATCGCCCGCTTAGGTGACCTCGCGGACGCAATCGTGCCCCTGAACACTGGCCTCCCTACTGCTTGGGTCACGGGAGGCACGGGCCCGGTGGGCGACTTCCTCACGGAAGTGCCGCGTGGTGCTCGCGGGCGGCATACGGACGGCGGTTGTTGAGTTGTGTGGTGCGTGGCGCCTCTGGAGGTGCCCAAGTGCCGTATGCGGGGCCTGACGGAAGCAAGACTCTGCCGGAAGGACACGGCGCGTTGCAATTCTGTGTTGCGTGTGAAAGCTCACACCTCGTTTGGCGCACCACTTTTTCGGAAATGACGGCGCAGCACGATGCCGCCCGGCTAAGCTCCTTGGCTCGCCGGGCGGCATCTATGGGGTGTAGCGGGTCAGATGTGGCCGTCCTCCAGCATTTCGGTCACCAGCGCGGCGATCTGCGAGCGCTCGGAGCGGGTGAGCGTGACGTGCGCGAAGAGGGGATGCCCCTTCAGCTTCTCGACCACGGCGACGACTCCGTCGTACCGGCCGACCCTGAGGTTGTCCCGCTGGGCCACGTCGTGCGTGAGGACCACCCGCGAGTTGGCCCCGATACGGGACAACACGGTCAGCAGGACGTTCCGTTCGAGGGACTGCGCCTCGTCCACGATCACGAACGCGTCGTGCAGCGAACGGCCCCGGATGTGGGTGAGCGGCAGGATCTCCAGCATCCCGCGCCCCAGCACCTCTTCGATGACCTCGCGCCCGGCGACCGCCGACAGCGTGTCGAAGACGGCCTGCGCCCACGGGCTCATCTTCTCGGCCTCGCTGCCGGGGAGATAGCCGAGCTCCTGCCCGCCGACCGCGTACAACGGCCGGAAGACCATCACCTTCTGGTGCTGCCGGCGCTCCAGCACGGCTTCCAGGCCGGCGCAGAGTGCCAGGGCCGACTTGCCGGTGCCCGCCCGGCCGCCCATGGAGACGATGCCGACGTCCTGGTCGAGCAGCAGATCGAGCGCGATGCGCTGCTCGGCGCTGCGGCCGTGGATCCCGAAGGCCTCCCGGTCGCCGCGTACGAGCCGTACGTTCCCCTCGGCGGTGACCCGGCCGAGCGCCTTGCCGCGGTCGGACTGGAGGACCAGCCCCGTGTGCACGGGGTGGTCGGCGGCCTCGGGGATGTACAGGCTCTCCTCACTGAACAGCAGGTCCACCTGCTCGGCGGCGAGGGACAGCTCCGCCATACCGGTGTACCCGGAGTCGGTGATGGCGAGTTCGGCGCGGTACTCCTCGGCGAGGAGGCCGACGGAGGACGCCTTGATGCGGAGCGGCAGGTCCTTGGAGACGACGGTGACGTCGTAGCCCTCGGCCTGCAGATTGCGTGCGACCGCGAGGATCCGTGAGTCGTTGTCCCCCAACCGGTAGCCGGCGGGCAGGACGCCGGGGTCGGAGTGGTTGAGTTCGACACGGAGCGACCCGCCCAGGTCCCCGAGCGGGATCGGGGCGTCCAGGCGGCCGTAACGGACCCGGAAGTCGTCCAGCAGGCGCAGGGCCTGCCGGGCGAAGTATCCGAGCTCGGGGTGGTGCCTCTTGGCCTCCAGTTCCGTGACCACGACGATCGGGAGCACGACCTCGTGCTCGTCGAACCGGGCCATGGCGTTGGGGTCGGCCAGCAGGACGCTGGTGTCGAGAACATAGGTGCGCCTGTCGGGCATGCGGCGCTTGGTACTGGTCACCACGGAAGGACGTACCCCCTCGGACGAGGTCGGGGAGTGCGACGGACGTCGCGGAACTTCCCGAAGGGAGAGGACGGGCCGGGTCCGGGCCCCGTGCGCGGGCCGGACACCGGCCCTCCGCGTCGGCCGCACGGTGTGCGGTCCTTCGTGTGCAAAGGGCCTCCCGGGCGAGCGGGCTGGTGCCGCTCACTTGGCTGTGACGTCCGCCTGGTTACTGACCGGACGTCGACCTGAGAGCTGTATTCCCTCGAACACGCGAAGCCATGCCCCGGCCTGCGCCAAGGTGTGCCCACGTCGTGGTGAACGGTGTGCGGCGGGAGGGAGTCCTCAGGCCCCGTAACGCCGGTGCCGCGCCGCGTAGTCGCGCAGGGCGCGCAGGAAGTCGACCTTACGGAAGGCCGGCCAGAAGACTTCGCAGAAGTAGTACTCCGAATGGGCGCTCTGCCAGAGCATGAAGCCCGACAGCCGCTGCTCCCCGCTGGTGCGGATCACGAGGTCCGGGTCGGGCTGTCCACGGGTGTAGAGGTGCTCGGAGATCAGGTCCGTGGAGACGACCTCGGCGAGCTCCTCGAAGGTGGTGCCCTTCTCCGAGTGCTCCAGGAGGAGGGAGCGGACGGCGTCCGCGATCTCCTGGCGTCCGCCGTAGCCGACGGCGACGTTGACGATTATCCCGTCGACACCCGCCGTGGCCTCCTGCGCCTCCTTGAGGACGGTCTGGGTCCTGGAAGGCAGCAGGTCGAGCGTGCCGACGTGGTGGACGCGCCACCGACCGTCGGACGCGAGCTGGCGCACGGTGTTCTCGATGATGCCGAGCAGCGGGATGAGCTCCGCCTCCGGCCGGTCGAAGTTGTCCGTGGAGAGCAGCCAGAGGGTGACGACCTCGACATCGGTCTCGCTGCACCAGCCGAGCAGCTCCGAGATCTTGTCCGCCCCGGCCTGGTGCCCCTGCACCGCCGAGCCGCCGGACGCCTTCGCCCAGCGCCGGTTGCCGTCGAGGATGACTCCGATGTGCTTGGGCACCTGGGCGTGGTCCAGGCGGCCTTCCACCCGGCGTGCGTAGAGCCCGTACACCAGGTCGCGCAAGTTCACTGAGTTCACCCTCTCGGTTCTGTACGGGCCCGGGGCCCCTCCCCCTCACCGGGGGTCCGGGGGCCGTCCCCCGGGGGCGTCGCCGCGCGTTCCGCGCACCGCGCTCTCGCGCCGCGGACCGGCATGTCCCGAAGCCGCCACATTACTGCGGACGGGTCACGGGGGCCCAACCCGGTGTGTCACAAGTCCGTGATAAGGAGTGAAACGTGACTGATTCCCTCTCCTACCTCGCCGACACCTCCCGCTACGACTCCATGGAATACCGCCGCACCGGCCGCAGCGGGCTCAAGCTGCCCGCCGTCTCGCTCGGTCTCTGGCACAACTTCGGCGACGACCGGGGCCTCGGGTCCCAGCGGGCGATCCTGCGCCGCGCCTTCGACCTGGGTGTGACCCACTTCGACCTGGCCAACAACTACGGCCCGCCGCCCGGATCGGCCGAACTGAACTTCGGCAAGATCTTCCGCCAGGACTTCGCCCCGTACCGGGACGAGCTCGTCGTCTCCACGAAGGCCGGTTACCGGATGCACCCCGGCCCGTACGGCGAGTGGGGCTCCCGCAAGTACCTGCTGTCCTCGCTCGACGCCTCGCTGCGGCGGATGGGCCTCGACCACGTCGACATCTTCTACTCGCACCGCTTCGACCCCTCCACCCCGCTCGAGGAGACGATGGGCGCGCTCGCCTCCGCCGTGACCCGGGGCAAGGCGCTGTACGCGGGGGTGTCCTCCTACAACGCGGCACAGACCGCCGAGGCGGCGCGGCTCCTCGAGGAGATGGGTGTGCCCGCCCTGATCCACCAGCCTTCCTATTCGATGCTCAACCGCTGGACGGAGGCGGACGGGCTGCTCGACACACTGGAGACGGCGGGCATGGGCTGCATCTCCTTCGCGCCGCTCGCCCAGGGGCTGCTCACCGACAAGTACCTCGCGGGCATCCCCGAGGGCTCACGCGCCAGCCAGGGCAAGTCCCTGGACCCGGGCCTGCTGTCCGACGAGATGCTGCGGCGGCTGCGCGGACTGAACGACATCGCCCGGGGACGCGGGCAGTCCCTCGCGCAGCTGGCGCTCAACTGGGTCCTGCGTGACAGCCGGATGACGTCGGCCCTGATCGGTGCGTCGAGCGTGAAGCAGCTGGAGGAGAACGTGGCCGCGCTTGCCGCTCCGGCGCTGACCGCCGCCGAGCTGACGGAGATCGACACCTTCGCCGTGGACACCGCGAGCACCAACATCTGGGCGAACCGGCGCTGACACCCTGCCGCCGCCCGCCCCGCGTGAGGGCCGCACATCCGGAGCGCGCTCCGGGCACAAAAAAACGGGCCGGTCCGTGGGGGGGGTTACGGACCGGCCCGAGGGGGGGTTTCCACCATAACCCTTCGTAAGTGATGCTGCGTGCCACGGCACGAAATAATCACTCTCCGAATTCGTCGGACTGCGCTGCGGGCACATCCCGACGCGCGGCCGCCGACCCAACAGGACGGGAACTGTCCTGTTGACGCCCTAGGTTTCGGGCCATGACGACACGAACACGCGGCGCGACGGTCAGCTGGTCCCGGGCGAACGCCCGGCGTCTGGGACGGCAGTCCCTGTCAGGGAGCGCCTCGCCCGCAGGCCACACGGCCCTTGACGTCACCGGCGCCGTCGCCGCGATGCTCGGGGCGCACGCGCAGGTGCTGTCCGCCGCCGAGCTCTCGGTCGGGCTGCGCGCGCCGGGAGTGACACGTACGGATGTGCGTACGGCTCTGTGGACCGACCGGGCCCTCGTCAAGACGTTCGGTCCGCGTGGCACCGTGCATCTGCTGCCTGCCGAGGACCTGCCGATGTGGACGGGTGCCCTCTCCGCCGTCCCGATGGGCGGCAGCCCGTTTCCCAAGGACGCGCGGATGACGCCGGACCAGGTCGAGGCGGTCGTGGCCGCGGTGGCCGACGCCCTGACGGGTGCCGAGCTCACCGTCGACGAACTCTCCGACGAGGTGATCGCCCGCACCGGGCCCTGGGCAGGTGACCTGGTGATGCCCGCGTTCCAGGGAATGTGGCCCCGCTGGCGCCAGGTGCTGCACCTGGCGGGCCACCGGGGCGCCCTCTGCTACGCGCCGAACCGGGGCCGGAAGGCCACGTACACCAACCCCGGCGCCGTCCCGATGCCCGGCCCGGAGGCGACGGCCGCGCTCGTGCGGCGCTATCTGCGGGCGTACGGTCCCGCCACGCCGGCCCACTTCGCCCGGTGGCTCGCCGCGCCGCGTGGCTGGGCCGGGCAGCTCTTCGCGGACCTGGCCGGGTCCGGCACGATCGAGGAGGTGTCGTTCGAGGACTGCGGGACCGCGTATGTGGTGGCGGGCGACACCCTGTTCCCTGCGGAGGAACCGCGCGGGGTACGGCTCCTCCCCTACTTCGACGCGTTCGCGATCGCCTCGTGGCCCCGCGAGCGGCTCTTCCCCGCCGCGGCGTACGAGCGCGCGCTGGCCGGCGGCCAGGCAGGCAACTTCCCGGTACTGCTGGTGGACGGCACGGTCGCAGGGGTGTGGCACCAGCGGCGCTCGGGGAAGCGGATCGCCGTGACGGTGGAACCGCTGAGCCCACTGGACACCGGGCGGACGCGGGCGCTGGAGGAGCAGGTGGAAAGGGTGGGCGAGGTGCTGGAGGGCACTGCGGAGCTGACGGTGGGAAAGGTGACCGTGGGAGGTCACGCGTAGGACGGATCAGCCGGGCACGAAGCGGATGGCCACCGTGTCACCGCCACTGATCACGAAGTCGCCGTTCTCGCACCGGATCACCGCCTCACGCACCTCGCCGTGCCCGTCGTGCCGCTCCTGCGTGCCGGTGACCGTCCAGGCCCCGCCGTACGGAGGGAGCGGCAGCCGGTCCAGCTGCTCGAACTGCCACTGGCCCGCGGGGACGCACCAGTCGGGGAGACCGGGCCAGGCTCCGGAGGTGATGCTCAGCGTCTGGTCGGAGGCACAGGTCAGGAGGACCGACTGCCCGTCCTCCAGCACGAATTCGACGGCTTCCGGCTCCCCCGCGCGGCCCTCGGGCCGGTAGAACAAGCCCTGGACGGCGGAGATCCGCGCGCCCGTGAGCCAGTCGGCCTTCCCGTGGCGTGGCCGGCCGGTCGGCGCATCGATCTCCCCGCCCGGCATTTCCCTTCCCACCGACATGACCTGCTCCTTCGTTGTGCGCTCAACCACCAGGGTCGCACTACTCATGGGTAGGACGGGGGCACGGGTGATGTCGTTGCATCGCCGGCAGATCAAGGCCCGTTCAGCGTAGGGCGGTTGACGTCCGATCCGGCTTCCTTGCCTCGATCAGGAAGCGGGCGCTGTGCGCGACGAACGGTCCCCTCTCCTCGATCTGCCGGTGGAGGGAGCGCAGTTGCGGCAGGTAGGCGGCCACGGTGAACCCCGGCACCATCCAGATGACCTTCCGCAGGAAGTGGACGACGGCGCCGATGTCGAGGAACTCGACGCGCAGCCGCTCGGCGCGCAGATCCGTCACCTCCAGTCCGGCGGCCTCCGCGTCGCACCGCGCCCGCTCCGGGTCCCGGGCGCCGCGCTGCTCGGGGGACAGCGGACCGAGGAAGTACTCGACGAGTTCGAACACGCTCTCAGGGCCGACCTGCTGCGAGAAGTACGTGCCTCCGGGAGTCAGCACCCTGGCGATCTCGTCCCACCACGTCGTCACCGGGTGCCGGCTGACGACCAGGTCGAAGGCCCGGTCGCCGAAGGGCAGCGGCGGCTCGCCGGAGTCCGCGACGACGACGGCTCCGCGCGGATGGAGCAGGGCGGTCGCGCGGGCGACGTTCGGCGGCCAGGACTCGGTGGCCACGGTGAGCGGCGGCAGCACGGACGCGGAGGCGAGGACCTCCCCTCCCCCGGTCTGGATGTCGAGCGCGGCCCGGGCCCCTGCCAGCTTGCCCGCCATGGCACGCGCGTAACCCCACGACGGGCGCTGCTCGGTGGCCCGTCCGTCGAACCACGAGAAGTCCCAGCCGTCCACGGAGGCGGCCTCGGCCTCCGCCACGAGGGTGTCGAAGCGCGCGTCGGAGGGGGACTGGACGAGGGGTGCGGACGATCCAGTCATACGGGGGAGGGTGCCAGTCCGCCACGACCTGGCGCGAGCGGATATCCCGTACGTGGGCGCGCCGGACGGTCTCAAGCGGCGAGGCCCCCGAACAGCAGACCGACGAGCGCTCCCGCGATCATGAACGGGCCGAACGGGATGCCCGTCCTGCGCCCGGCCCGCCGCAGCAGCACCAGTCCCGTCCCGTACAGCGCGCCCAGCAGGAAGCCGGCGAAGCCGCCCGCGAAGAGCACGGCCCAGCCGTACCAGCCGAGCGCCACGCCCAGCCCGAGGGCCAGCTTCACGTCGCCGAAGCCCATGCCGTTCGGGTTGATCAGGAAGAGCAGGACGTAGAAGCCGCCGAGCGCCACCCCTCCGAGCAGGGCGGAGGTCCAGGACCCGCCGGTCCCGGGCAGCAGCGCCGCACCGCCCAGGAGCACGGCCGCAGCCCCGGCGAGGGGCAGTGTCAGCGTGTCGGGGAGCCGGTGGACGCGCCGGTCGATGACGGCGAGCAGCACGGCGACGGGCGTCAGCAGCAGCCAGACGACGGCCTCGGGCCGGGCCCCGGTGGCGGCGGCGAGGGCCACGCAGGCCAGCACCGTGACCACCGGGGCGACGACAGCGGGGGCGTAGCGGCCCTGCCGGGCCGGTGCCGGGGCCTCGGGGGCCGCGCCTCCCGTGAGCGAGGGCACGGGCGCGGCGCACGCCGCGCACCTGGTCGAGCCGAGCCAGCCCCGGGCGGGCCCGGTGAGCGTGTGCCCCGCCGGGCACGCGTCCCGCCAGGGCTCCTCGGGCTCGACGGCGAAGCGGTAGGCGGCGCGCGGGAGCAGCGGTCCGGCGGCGGCGCCCCAGAGCGCGGCGACCGCAATCAGTGTGGCGTCCACGGCTCCGACCCTAATCGGCCTCGCGCTGCGGGGTCTTGGGCCCTGGGGCCCACCGGTCGCCGTTCGGTACCCACACGCGGGGCGGGGAGGCTACGGTCGCTCCCATGGCGACATCGCGTGACGGCAGCGGCACACTGACGCTCGGGACGGACGCCGAGGTGCGGGAGGTGCCGCTGCGCATCGCCGCTTCGTACCGGGCGCGGGCGCGTGGGTTGCTCGGCGTGGACGGCGTCGAGGGCGCGCTGCTGATCACCCCGTGCGGGAGCGTGCACACCTTCCGGATGCGGTTCGCCATCGATGTGGCGTACCTGGACCGGGGGTTCAGGGTGCTGGCCGTCCGCACCATGAAGCCCGGCCGGCTCGGTCTGCCCCGGCTCCGCGCCCGCCACGTGGTGGAGTCGGAGGCCGGGGCGATGCAACGGTGGGGCCTGCGGCCCGGGACGCGGGTGCGGGTCTCCGTGCCGGACGTCACGGAGGCTTCGCCGCCTGCGCCGTGACCGGGTGCGGCGGGCGCCCGCGGTCACGGCGGTCCCGGCCCCAGCAGCGTCCATGCCCCGTACGCCGCGGAGCCGACGGCGAGCGCGGCGACGACCGCCCCCGTGCGCACGGCCGTACGCAGGCCGGCCAGCGCGACGGCCGGGGGCATCAGCAGGGAGAAGGCGGGCATCAGCAGGCGCGGCCGGGAGCCGAAGTAGCCGGAACCGATGAGCGAGATGACGACGACCGCGATGCCGTACACCAGCACGGGCGGCGGCTGCCGCTGCCGTACGCACAGGAACACCAGCCATCCCAGCAGTCCCAGCGCGGCGCACAGCCCGAGCGCGGCGGGAAGCGGCAGTCCGACGACGAACGCGGCCAGCGCCCGGCCGCCGTCGATGCTGTTGCCCCACTGTGCCTGGACGTCGAAGTACGCGAACGGGCTGCCCTCCCGTACGGCGACGAACACCACGTAGGCCAGCCAGCCGAGCGGCGCCAGGCACACCCCCAGCAGCATCCGCGCGTTCCGGCGCAGCAGACCGCGCCGCCCGCCCTCCCGCCGTTCCCGTACGAGGACGACGACGGCGGTCAGCGCCAGCGCGGCGATGAGTGCGGCGGCCGAGGGCCGTGTCAGCCCGGCGAGCACGCACAGCGCACCGGCCGCGATCCAGCGGCCTCGCAGCACGGCGTACAGGGACCAGGCGGCGAGCGCGGTGAACAGGGTCTCGGTGTACGCCATCGACTGCACGAACGCCGTCGGGTACGCGCCCCACAGCGCGGCCAGCACCACCCCGGCCCGCCGCCCGTACAGCCGCGCGCCGACGGCGAAGATCCCCCAGGCCGCGAGGAGACCGGCCAGCCAGGCGACGGCGATCCCGGCGCCCTGCACGGTGAACGGGGTGACGGCCGCGAGGCCGCGTTCCAGGGCCGGCAGCAGCGGGAAGAAGGCCAGGTCGGGGTGGGCGCCACCGTCGGGGAGGGTGGCGGTGTAGCCGTAGCCGTCCTCGGCGATCCGCTGGTACCAGACGGAGTCCCAGCGCCCGCCGAGCAGATGCAGGGCGTCCTTCCCGGCGGCCGACGCCGACACCCAGAGGACGAGGAGCCCGACGGCCCTGACCGCCGCATAGGCGCCCAGCGCGGGTGCGGCGGCGGTGAGCAGGGCCGAGGCGCGGTGCCGGGTGGCGCTGGTGACGGGCGCCGCTCGGCGAAGGCGCGTCTGCTGATCGGGCATACGGCCGATTATGGGGCCCGCCGCCGCGCGTCCCGTGCCCACGCCGTCTCGCGTACCGGACCCGGCGAAGGGCGCGCGGCACGTCGTGCGAGGGTTTCGAGCGTCCGTACGACCCTACGGCGGGCCTCCGACAGTGCGGAAGAAGGGCGACAGCGGATGACGACGGCCGGTCCATCGGTACCGACGGCGGAGGAAGATCTGGAGCGGCCTGCGTCGGCCGCGCCCTCGCCAGGGCCGCGGCTGGTCCGCGACCTCTCGCTGTCCGCCGTACTCGCCGGCGTCGTCGCGGTCGTCGTCTCCTACTCCGGTCCGCTGGTCATCGTGCTCTCCGCTGCCCGCGCCGGGCATCTGGACGCCGGGCAGACCGGCTCGTGGATCTGGGCGATCTCGATCGGCAGCGGGCTGACCTGCATCGCCCTCAGCCTGCGTACCCGCATGCCGGTGATCACGGCCTGGTCCACCCCCGGTGCCGCGCTCCTGGTCACCAGCATCGGCTCGTACGCGTACGGCGAGGTCATCGGCGCCTTCGTCGTGTCCGGGCTCGTGATCGCCCTGATCGGGGTGACCGGGATCTTCGGGCGGCTGATGCGGCTCGTGCCCGGCGCGGTCGTCTCCGCCATGCTCGCGGGCATCCTCTTCTCGTTCGGCGCCGATGTCTTCACCTCGCTGGAGCACACTCCGGTCATCGCCGGGTCGGTGCTCCTGGCCTACCTGCTGGGCAAGCGGTGGCTCCCGCGTTACGCCGTCCTCCTGGCGCTGGTCGCCGGTGTGATGTGCAGTGCGGCGAGCTCGGAACTGCACGTCCGGCTGGGCCATGTGGGCCTGGTGCAGCCGGTGTTCACCACCCCCGCCTTCTCCGTGGCGTCATTGATCGGCATCGCGGTCCCGCTGACCCTGGCGACACTGGCCTCCCAGAACGCCCCCGGGGTCGGCGTGCTCGCCGCGTCCGGCTACCGCCCGGACGACCGTCTCCTGGTCGGCTCCACCGGCCTGGTCTCGGCGGCGCTCGCCCCCTTCGGTTCGCACGCGGTGAACCTGGCGGCGATCACCGCCGCGATCTGCACGGGGCCCGAGGCCCACCGCGATCCCCGGCGTCGCTACGTCGCCGGGGTGGCGTGCGGCGCGGTGTACCTGGTGGTCGGTGCGTTCGGCTCGACCCTCGTGGCGTTCTTCGCGGGCCTGCCGAAGGAACTGGTCGCCGCCCTGGCCGGTGTCGCTCTCCTCGGCGCGCTGTCCGGCGGGCTGACGGGCGCGGTGCGGGAGGAGAAGGACCGGGAGGCCGCGCTGATCACCTTCCTGGCCACGGCCTCCGGAGTGACCCTGTTCGGTATCGGTTCGGCGTTCTGGGGGCTGGTCTTCGGAGTCGCCGCGCACGTCCTGCTCAACGGCCGCCTCCGCCACCGGACCGCTTCCGCACCGGCTGACGCCACGGAGCCCACGCGAGAGCGGTGAGCCGGGCCCGGCTCCGGGGCCGGGACGTACCGCCCGGAGACGCGACCACCTCCACACCGGCGAGGGAGACCTACGTCAGAGGTACTGCTGCAACCAGAGCCCGGCGAGGCTCGCGGTGAGAAGGCCCGTGCCGTAGCACAGCCCGCGTACGAAGTGGCCGGCTGCCGCCCGGCGCTGGGAGTGCGCCCATCGACGTATGCGGCCGGTACGAGTTCGGGGCGTCCGGGGTGCGGGCGGGGTCGTCGTCACACGGTTCATCTCGGTCCTCCGGGCATGAGGAAGGGAGCCCTCCGGGGCGAGTCGGCGCCCGGGGGCTCCCTTCGGTCTGGTGCGGGCGGGTGGGGTTTCGGGTGTCAGCGGCTCGTGAAATCGCGCAGGTGGTCTGCCAGCCGACGGTCCGGGCGGCTGAGTATGGGATGGCTGCCGTCCCCCGCGAGCCGGTCCACCTCCATCTCCAGCAGCCCGGTGGGGGGCGTGCTGGCGTCCGAACCGTTCTTCCGCACGTAGGTGGCGACCGTCTCCAGGCACCCCAGGAGGACGTCGTCGATGCTCTCGGTGCCGGGGCGGGAGTCGGTGACCTCGTGCCGCCAGTGCGCGGCCTCACGGCTCTCGCCGAGGGACAGGTGGTGCAGGTGCAGGCAGTACGCGGAGACCCGGTGCCCCGCCCCGGCCGAGAGCTGCCACCAGAACTGGGCGCTCTGCGGGTGTCCCGTCAGATGCAGGAGGCAGGCGAAGACGGCTGCGCCTTCGACATCGAACGTGGTCTCCGGCAACGGAACAGCGAGTTTGTCGATGTGCCCCGCCGCACCGGGCGCGTTGATCATCCACCGGCAGACCGTGTTCAGCCTGTGCCCCGCCTGCGCGGCCCTGGCGGTGTCGTTCGCCGGTGCGGACCGGCCCACGTCGGCGGCCAGTCGGCGCAGTGCGGCGCCCACATCGAATTCCGGGGCTGCGGTGACGGTGACGCGTGCCCGTTCCAGGGCACCGTCGATCGTGGCGCTGGTCGCTGCGGTCACTGTCCTCCCTCATCTCCCTGCGTGGCCCGTGTGCGTACGGGCAGTCCCAGCTTTCTCCCGAGGCGTTCCTTCGCCCTGCGGCAGTGGTAGTTCACGGTGCGGTCGTCCAGGCTCATGAAGCGTGCGATCCGGTTGGTCGGGTAGCCCAGGAGATAGCGCAGGACGACCACCGTGTACTGCCGGACCGGCAGTTCCGATATCGCTTCGTAGAGGCCGATACGGCTCTCGGCGAGTTCCAGCTCACCCCGCAGCACCCGGAGGTCCCGTTCGATCTGCCCGTTGATGATGTAGGCCGGATCCCGGCCTTCCCGCGCCAGACGCCGGGTGACATGCCGGTGCAGCACCGCGAGCGTGCGTCGCTCCAGTTCGTCCTCCTGGAGCAGACCGTCCCAGACGGCGTGGATCTCCAGGAAGACCTCGTGGACGATGCTCTCGGCTGCGGGCCTCGTGCCGCAGTGGATCTCCGCGTACGCGTGGAAGAACTGCTGGTGGCTGAGGACGAACGCCTCGAAGTCCAGCGGCAGCGCCAGCGGTTCGTCCACGTCGCGGCTCCTGCTGCCCGCGGATGTCCCGCTCTCACGGACGTCGTCATCGCGCATGGGGTCCTCCGGCACGCGGCGCTCTGGTGGGCACAGCACTCTTCACGGGATTCCTCTTCGTTGAGGGGCACCGACTACCGGTGCCTGCGGCCCGGTTGGCTTCTGGTCCCCACTCAAGCGAATTCGGGCCCACAGGACTCAAACGCGGTCAGAAAAATTAACCGGACGTGCTCATTCAGCTATGGAGCGCAAGATCAACAGTCGACGAAGGTCGTTTCATGGCATCCGTGAACAGGTGCAATCCCCCCGCCGGACGGACCGGACATGTGTACGCGCATGCTGTGACTGTGGCGCAGGACACAGTCCGCGCCACGGTCGTCACGGCGTACACGGGCGCGGGCCCGGCTCGCACCGGCCGACACCCGGAGCCGAGTCGATGGCTTCCCCGATCAGGGCCGCGACCTTCGAACGTCTCGACTACAGCGCGGCGTCCGGGCCCGCGCCCGAGCCGGACGAGTGGATGCGCCGCCTCGGCGAGCTGCCGCTCCAGCACCAGCCCGGCGCACGGTGGCAGTACGACCTCAGCAACGAGGTGGTCGGCGTGCTCGTCTCCAGGGTCGCGGGGAAGCCGTTGGAGACCTTCCTGCGCGAACGCGTCCTCGGTCCACTGGGCATGGGAGACACCGGTTTCCACGTGCCCGTCGACAAGATCGACCGGCTGCCTCCCCTGTACGGACCGGACCCGCAGACCGGCGAGTTCGCCGTATGGGACGAAGCGGCAGGGGGTCGGGCCGGCGCGCCTCCCGCGTTCCAGGGTGCCGGCGGTGGGCTCGTCTCCACCGCCGACGACTACCACGCCTACTTCCGGATGCTCCTGAACCACGGGATGCCCGGAAGCGAACGGATCCTGTCCCGGGCCGCCGTGGAGCTGATGACCACCAACCGTCTCTCGGCCGCGCAACTGGCCGCCCGGGAAAACATGTTCAGCCATGCCGCCCACCTGTCCTCCGGCCAGGGAGTGAGCGGCGGCTGGGGCTTCGGGATGGCGGTGCGCACCTCGCGCTCCGACTACACGCCCATCGGCCAGTTCGGCTGGTTCGGCGGTTCCGGCACCACCGCCCACGCCGACAGGACCAACCAGCTCAGCGGAATCCTGCTCACCCAGGTCGGACTGTCCACCCCGGATTCACCGCGCGCCATGAACGACTTCTGGACGACGCTCTACCAGGCCATCGCCTGACGGCGGCCTCGGCCACCACTTCGCGGCTGGGGTCAACGGGGCGGCTCGTGGAGGACGGAGCCGCCGCGTCACTGCGGGAGGAGGACCCAGGACCGCACCCCCTGGTGGGGTGGCCGGGCCTCGGCGATGCCCCAGTCACCGCCCCAGTCGTCGACGACGGCCGCCAGCAGCCAGAGCGCCTGGCGGCGTCGGCCCTCGCAGAGCGCGAGGGTGTCCGGGTCGGCGTGACGGGGGTGCTGGTCCCACAGGACCAGACGGAGGGCGCCGTCCCGTTCACGGAGCGAGAGGTAGAGCTCACGTCCGGGCGTGAGCGCCGCGTTGACGGCGATGAGCTCGGTGACGGCGTGCGAGGCCGGCCACGCGCGGGAGCGCAGCCCGTACGCCGGCAGGGCCGCCGCGACCGCCCGGCGCCCGACCGCCGCGCTGCGGGGGTCACCGGGCAGGGTCAGGCTGAGGACGAGCCCCGGATGCGGGCGCGCTGCCGACCGGAGGTACGGAGCGGCCCCGGAGGCGGGGAGGAGAGCCCGCGCGGGGCAGAGGACAGCGCGTTGGAGTGGGGGTGCGTACGGGTGCATGGCTGACTCCCTGGATGGATGGATGGCCGAGTTGGCTGTTGTCGCCGCTGCGGTCGAGCTGTGGCCTGTCTCCCTGACGCGGACCTGCCCCTCCCAGGGCAGGAGGTGCGGGCAGGACCGCGCGATGCACTTCGGCTTGGCGCAGCGTGTGCGGTGCGTGACTTACGGTAGATCGCCCGTGGCACACATGCCCCCACTTGGGAGGCAATTGCCTCCTAACGAGTGGACCGGGTCTCCCCTTCAGCGGCAGACTGTGCCTACCGTTGGCGGAAGAAGAGGCCCATGCCGAGCAGTTCCACCCCTACCGAGCGGCAACGGCGCCTCGGCGCCGAACTCCGGAAGATGCGCACTGCAGCCGAGGCGACAACCGCGTACGCAGCCGGCCTGTTGGGCATCGACAGGACGAAGATCTCCAACATGGAGGTCGGCGTCCGGCCCGTGGCGCCCGAACGCGTACGCACGCTTGCCTGCAACTACGCTTGCTCAGACGACCGTTACGTCGAAGCACTCGTGGGCATGGCCGAACAACGCGGACGTGGCTGGTGGGAGCAGTACCGGGGAACACTCCCCTCGGGCATGCTGGACATCGCCGAGCTCGAATGGAACTCCGTACGCATCCGGACCGCCCAGACTGTCCATCTTCCGGGCCTGCTCCACACCGACGCATACGCACGAGCGGTGTTCGGCGCCGTACTGCCCGCGCTCTCACGGCTGGAGATCGAGCTGCGCGTGACCCACCGCTTGGAAAGACAGCGAGTACTGGACCGCGAGAATCCGGTCGACTACGTCGGTTACGTGCACGAAGCGGCTCTGCGCATGCAGTTCGGCGGCCGGGAGGTCACCCGGGAACAGCTCACATACCTCTGCGAGGCTACGGAGCGCAAAAACATCGACCTGCGGGTGATTCCGGTGGACCGGGGAGCATTCCCGGGCGCGGGGCACGCGCTCCTGTACGCGCATGGCGTCGTACCCCAACTGGACACGGTGCAGCTGGATTCCGCACACGGACCGGAGTTCATGCACGCCGAAGCGCAGCTCGCCAAGTACCGAGCCCACCTTGACTGGATGGAGGAAGCCTCACTGGGTGCCACCGAGTCACGCGACTTCATCCACGCCGTCGCACGTCAACTTTGAGGAGTCTCACCATGGCCGAAGTCAACTGGGAAGACCCGTACTGCGGTGAGGGAAACAATTGTTTCCGCCTCGGGACGGACACCGAAGGCAATGCGTTCATTGCCGTTCTCGGCCAGGAGGATCGTTACCTCACAGACAGCCGTGAAGCTCTCCAGCAGATGATCCGGGACATCAAGGCCGGCAAGGCCGATCACCTGCTGTAGACGGCAGCCGCCTCCCCACCGGCCGGGCGCCTGCGACGGCCCAGGAGCTGCCAGGCGCCCAGCCAAAGGTCGGTCTCAGATCGCGCACCGATGACTTTCCCGCGCCGCGCCGGTCTGTACCTCTGAGACGGCTCACGGAAGGTCTGCACCATGCGGAAACTGATCTACGGCATGAACGTGACCCTGGACGGCTACATCGCCGCGCCCGGCGACGACATCGGCTGGAGCCTGCCGAGCGACGAGCTGTTCCAGTTCTGGTCCGACCAGTTGCAGGCGACCGACCTGTCGCTTTACGGGCGCAAACTGTGGCAGACGATGAGCTCCTACTGGCCGACCGGCGACCAGCAGCCCGACGCCGGCCCGGCGGACATCCAGTTCGCGCGCCGATGGCGGAACATGTCGAAGGTGGTGTTCTCCTCGACGATCGACAAGGTCGACTGGAACACCCGCCTGGTCACCGGCAACGCGGTCGCCGAGATCACCCGGCTCAAGGCCGAGGACGGCGGCCCGATGGACATCGGCGGCGCGACGCTCGCCGGGGCGGCCGTGCGGGCCGGGCTGGTTGACGAGTACGTGCTGGCCACCGCGCCGGTCCTGGTGGGCGGCGGCACGCCGTTCTTCACCGCGCTGGACAACTGGGTGAACCTCGACCTGGTGGAGACGCGGACGCTTCCCTGCGGCGTGATCCTGACCAGGTACGAGACGAGGCGTTGAGCGCCTTTCCTGGCGCCCCGCTCGGGTCCGTGATCAGTTGTGCTCCTCGTCGATGGTGACGGCGACCCCGTCCTCGACCTGGACGGCGACAGCGATGCCGCCCTTCTTGGCCGCGGCTTCGAGGTCCTCCTCGGTGCAGGGCGTGACGGTCTCCGCGTCACCGCAGATCCAGCCGGCGCCGTTGATGACGGTGTCGGTGGCGGTGAAGAACGCACGCTGGTTACCGTCGCGGCTGACGGAGTACTTGCCCGGAGCCATGTACCCGAGCGTGCCGGCGAAGAGCCCCGACTTCTCGCCCTCGCCCATACCGTCGCCGGTCCCGGCACCACTGTCGGCGTGGTCCTCGATGATGCTGACAGCCACTCCGTCCTTGACGTCGACCGTCGCTCCGAAGCCCTTCTTGGCCGCGGCTTCGAGCTGCTCCTCGGTGCACGGTGTGGCGGCCTGGCCGTCCGCGTCACCGCAGATCTTGCCCGCGCCCTCGATGTCGGTGTCCTCTGAGGTGAAGAACGCCTGCTCCGCGTCCTTCGCGTCCTTGACGGTGTACTTGCCGGGGGCGAGGTAGGAGACCGTGCCGACCCACTTGCCCGTCACCGTGCCGCTCTTCGACGCGCTGCCGGCACCGGTGCCGCTCCCGCCGTCCTCGGACTTCCCCTGGGCGGCCGAGTCCGAGGCCGTGGCCCCGGTCGACTTGCCACTGTCCTCAGTTCCCTCTCCCTGACAGGCGGTCAGCAACATCGTCGTGGCCACCAGGGCCGCGGCGGCGAGGACGGACTTGCGGCGGTGTGTGCGAAGCATGGTGGGACTCCCCCTGCTGATGGTGATGTGGCCGGGCCGGACTGGTCGTTCCGGCTGGTCTCTGCCTTGTGATCACCATCCTGTAGGGCGCGGCGACCCCTTGGGAAGCGCGGTTACGGTGTCATGACACTCCTGTCGTGTTCACGGGACGCAGCCAACTGCTGAGGCCCTCACCCGCTGCCGGATCATCCGCATCAGCGACCGCCAGGGCAGCGGTCCCTGGCCGCAGCATGGGCACCAGCCGAACGCGGCTTCGCCCGCTTGTGGTCCTGAAGGGGCCCCCACCCCTGAGAGGCAACGCTCAGTGTGTCGCGCTGACCACGACCTTTCGGCTGCCTCAGTACCTTCCGCGCGCCCTCAGGTCAGCGCCTCAGGGACCTCGCCGTGATCAACTCCCTCTACGAAGCGCCGGTGCGCTGGAAGGTGATCTCCACACGGCGGTTCTTCTTACGGCCTTCTTCGGTGTCGTTACTCGCGATCGGGTACTGCTCCCCGTAGCCACGGATCTCGAAGGTGACGTTCGGGAGGCCCGGGGAGAGGACCCCCTGCACCGCGTTGGCCCGCTCTTTGGAGAGGACGTCGCCGTGGGCGGAGGTACCGAGGTTGTCGGTGAAGCCGAAGACGCGGACCTTGGTGGCGTTCTGGTTCTTGATCTCCGCCGCGATCGCGATAATTCGGGCGTTGGCCTCACCGCTCAGCTTCGCGCTGTCCTTGCCGAAGAGGACCTCGGCCTGGAGGGCGAAGGTGATGTCCACGTTGGTGTCCTCGCGGCGCTCCTCGCCGCCCATGTCCTCGACGACCGACTTGATGTCGAGTACGCGGATATCGCCGAGGGTCGCGCCGTCACCGAGCATCAGCCCGGGTGAGTTGGCGTCGACCTCGACGGGCGGCGCGGCGGAGGGGACGGCGTTGGGGTCGTCGTCCGCCGTCGCGGGGGCCGCTCCCCAGAGAGTCGACGCACTGAGGACGACCGCCACAGCGGCGGACAGTCCGACGCGGCACCGGAGTGCGCTTCGGTGTGCGGCTGGTGCGGGGGTCGGTGGCTGCATGACGGCCATCACCCGGAGATCTTGATCGTCGCGGTGGGCATGGTGGGGATCTGGAAGTCGACGTCGGTGACGTCTGCGGGCGGGGCCGGGAACTGTGCGAAGAAGGGAGCCTCTTCGTCTGGCTGGAGTCCCTCGAATTTCGTGCACAGGCACCGGCCGTCAGTGTCACGCAGGATCAGGTAGCGCTTCTTGCCTGCCTGGTCCACCAAGGCTGCACCAGCCATGGACGCGCCATTGCTCGCAAGCTCCTGTTCAAGCCCTTGCCATCCAACCGCGGCCCAAATCTTCTCGGACCCGTTCTTCACCTGTCCCTTGACCGTGACGAACCCCCCGGACTCCCGCTCGACCGAGTTGACAACGACCTCTACGCCTTCCTTGCCCTTGATCGTGGCGAGCACCTGACTCTCGTCCTCCGCTTCGGGGCCCGGCGCCTCGGCCTCCTGACTAGCAGAAGACGCGGGCTGCTCTTTGGCCTTACCTTCCGCGCTCTCGTCTCCCCCGTCGCCTCCACAGGCCGTCAGCACGACAGCCATGGCTACCGAGGCGACAGCAGCAGCTGCCCCCTTGAAGCGAATCCGGGACGTGGCTGCACGCATCTGCGTGGTCCTCTCGGTGTCGGTCATCTACTTGTCGGCCAGGTGGACGGAGAACAGGTCTGCCAGGTCGGGCAGCAGGTCAAGGTTTTCCGGGTCGATACGGAAGCCTTCTTCGTCATCGCAGACGACTTTGTGCGGTTGCTGCTTTTCGCCCTCGTCCGTGTCTCCTTCGCTATCCTCCTGCGAAGGACTCGGTGTGGGGCTCGGCGGAGGATCTGTGTCCTCTTCGAGACGGCAGCGCGGCTCGATCACCGCTCTGGCGGTCGCCTGGGCCTTCTTCGTCTCGGTGCCGGGGATGACCGAGCTACCGACGGTCTGGTTGGTCTCGACCGTGACCGTGTAGGACGCCTCGGGCCAGTCATCCGAGCCGCAGGAGACCTGGTGGGCATCGTTCTCGGCCGCAAGCCGACCAGCTGCGGAACACGACCCCGTTCCGATGTTCCGCCCACTCAGCAGGTCGTCCCACTCTTCGAGATCGAAGGCCCCAGGCCAGTCCCACTCGTCACGCGCATCCAGTGCAGCCGCGAGTGCTGCCGCGTCCGCGGCCGTCTGGGCCTCGTTCTTCTTCACCGAGGCCTGACCAACGGCAAAGTAGGCGAACGCGAGGAAGAGCAAGCCTGCCACCACCGCGATGTAGATAGGGAGGGCCTGTCCTGCCTCACGAGCTCGCCCGGCTGTCATCAGCCGCCCGTGACCTTGTTGATCTGGGCGGTGAGAGCAGCCGCAATAGTGGTCCCGAGGTTCGTGGTCATGAGCACCCCGATGATCGCCACGACCACCACGATGATGCCCAGGTACTCCACCGCGCTCTGCCCCCGGTCCCGGTCCGCCCGCATCTTCATGCGTTCGACAGCGGTGTTCGCCCAGACCCTGGCGTTGACGGAAGCCTTCAGCATCAGCTTGCTCATGGTGTTCCCCTCCGGGTTCGGCCGGCCGGTTGCCGACCGATACGTAAGACTTCGTGGCGTCGCTCCCGTTCCCGGCTTCCTCCAGGCCGGTGCCGTTCGCGACGAATGAAACGTTAGGCCGGACACCCGGCCCACCGCAGGCCCTCGGGGCCCAAAACCGGGACAGAGGCCGAGATCCGGCCCGCGCTCCCGCCTCCGGGCCCGCTCTCCCCCGTTCAGCCATGTCGGTCCGTCCCTCTCGCCCCAGGCTGCTCGGCCGTCTTCTCGCCGGTGCAGCAGGTGGCAGTGATCCGGTGGTCACCGGTCCCGGACACGACGAGTTCCATGACCTCCGCCTCCCTCGAACTGTGGCTGCACCAGCCCTCATTGGGGATCTTTGCCCCCAGATGGCTTCCTTCAGCCGAAGACTGTGCCACAACGGGTTGCAGTCGCGAAAGAGCTCCCCAAGGGACGGGACGCGGGGCTGCGCACGGGGGTGAAGGTTTCCGTGTCGCCCGGTTCCGGAGTTGGGCTGGTGGGACGTCGTTCGGCATTCCGCGACCTCCTTTCGGGTCTGATGAGAACGGGCCTCGCGTCGCCGGCACGGGCTCACTCCCCCGTCAGCGATCCGAGATCCGTTCCGGAGCCGAGGAGCATGGCGGCGCCCATGAGGAGCACGGTGGCGGGGATCATGAAGGTGGTGACCATCAGGGTGGCCTTGGGAACCGCTTTGGCCGCCCTGCGCCTGGCGTTCTGGGCATCGGTGCGGCGCATGTCGTTCGCGATGGCGATGAGGGTGTCCACGATCGGCGCCCCGAGTTCCTCACCCTGCTGGAGTGCGGTGACGAACATGGCGACCTGTTCGGAGTCGTTGCGTTTGCGTAGTTCGTCGAAGGCCTGGCGGCGGCTGACCCCCATGTCCATCTGCCGCAGGGTGATCCGCAGTTCGTCGGCCCAGGGGCCCGAGTACTTCTCCGACACCCGGTCCAGTGCCTGCCGGAAGCCGAGTCCGGCGGAGACGACGACGGCGAGGACGTCCAGGAAGTCAGGGAGTGTGCGGTCGATGTCGTCCCTGCGTTTGCGGACCGCGGCCCAGATGCCGACCTCGCCCCAGAAGAGCCCGAAGGCGACCATGAGGAGGGCCATGAGGTACTGGCCGCTGCTGAGCATCGCGAAGGCCGCGAAGGCGCCGAGGGCGCTGTAGACGGCTCGGCGGGCGGCGTAGCGGTCGATGGTGAGTCCACCGGGGTTGCCGGCCATGTCGATCTTGCGGCGTTTCTCGTTGACCTTCTTCGGCCCCATCAGGCGGAGCACGAGGGGCGCCCAGCGCATCCCGAGCCGGTCGAGGCCGGAGCCCACCACGGTGGTGCGGGTCGAGCCCATCTCGAGGGCGAGGGCGAGGTCGTCGGGGAGGGCGGCCTCGGCCCGGTACATCCGCACCCCCTTGAAGATGCCGAACACGCTGAGGCCGACCACGAGAGCGAGCAGCAGTTCCATGTCGGTCGGTCCCCTCCTCAGATATCGATCTTGGAAATGCGGCGGATGCCGATGAATCCGACGGCGTAGAGCCCGAGCGAGATGACGACGGCGGTCTGGCCGAGGAACGATCCCGTCATCCGGTCGAGCGCGCCGGGCATGATCGAGTTCACCAGGAGCATCGCGCCGACGCCGATGGCCGGAACCGCGTACGCGGTGGCGTTGATCTGGGAGAGCTGGGTGCGGACCTCGCGCCGGGTCTCCTTGCGCTCCTCCAGGGTGACGGTGAGGTTGCGCAGCGAGGACACCACCTGGCCGCCGGCCCGGTTGGAGAGGATCAGGGTGGCGACGAGTACGACCAGCTCGCGGGACGGCAGGCGGGCGGCGAGTTCGTCCAGCGCGTCGTCGAGCGTGCGGCCCACTCCCAGCTGGTCGGCGACGACGCGGAGTTCGTCGCCTGCGGGTGACTCGAGTTCGTCGGCGGCCATGGCGATGGACGTACGCAGGGAGAGCCCGGCCTGGGTGGCGTTGGCCAGCACCCGGGAGATCTCCGGCAGTTGGCTGATGAAGGCCTCGGTGCGCTTGGTGCGGTGCCAGTTCAGGAAGGTGTTGGCGCCCCAGATCCCGGCGAGCCCGGCGAGCGGGCCGAAGAACGAGGCCAGGACGGACGCCGCGATCAGCCACAGGGCCGCGACGCCGGCAAACACGTAGACGAGGTATTCGCCCGGGGTGACGTCGAGCCCGGTGGCCGCGAGCTTCAGCTCGATCCTCTTGCCCGTCCTCGTGCGGCGCAGCCTGCGGTCCAGGCCCCGGAAGCGGCGCTGCGGGCCCTTCTCGATCTGCCCGGTCGAGGTGAGCCGGTCGACGAGCGCTTCGCGCTGGGCCTTGCCCGAGGTGTACGCGTGCAGGCCCAGGACGCCGAGTACACAGCACAGCAGCGTGACACCGAGGGTGAGCGGTGCGAGGTTGTCCATGTCGGGGTACCTATCTGGCCTCTCGGGTGGCGAGGTGTTCGTCGGTCGGCGCGACCCCGAATGCCTGAGGGACCGGCTGTCCGGCCATGTACAGCCGGTCGGCGATACGTCGCGGGAGCGGGAGGGCCTGGAACTCGCCTTGTATCACGCCGTCGGCGTCCATCGGCCGGGCGTTGAACCGGGCGACGGTGACGATCCTGTAGGGGTCACGCCCGTGTGAGTCGAGCACGGCGATCTCGGTGACCTTCCTGGCACCGTCGGCGTGCCGGGTCAGCTGGACGATCACGTCCACGGCGCTGTTGATCTGGTCGTGCAGAGCCTCGAAGGGGATCTTGATCTCGGACATCGACGCGAGGGTCTGGAGACGCATCAGCGCGTCCTCCGCGCTGTTGGCGTGGACGGTGGCGAGCGAACCGTCGTGGCCGGTCGACATCGCCTGGAGCATGTCGAGTGATTCGCCGCCTCGGACCTCACCGACGACGATGCGGTCGGGACGCATGCGCAGCGAGTTGCGCACCAGGTCGCGGATGGTGACCTGGCCCTTTCCTTCCACGTTCGCGGGGCGGGACTCCAGCCGGATCACGTGGTTCTGCTGGAGCTGGAGCTCGGCGGAGTCCTCGATGGTGACGATGCGTTCGTGCTCGGGGATGAGTCCGGAGAGCGCGTTGAGCAGGGTGGTCTTGCCCGTGCCGGTTGCCCCGGAGACGATCACGTTGAACTTGGCCTGGACGAGACCGGCGAGCAGCAGCAGCATCTGCTGGTCCAGCGAGCCGAAGCCGATCATCTCCTGAAGCGTGAAGGATCTCGGGAAGCGTCGGATGGTGAGCGTCGCGCCGGTGAGTGAGAGCGGCGGAATGACGACGTTGACGCGCTCCCCACTGGGCAGGCGGGCGTCGACCATCGGGTTGGCCTCGTCCACGCGGCGGTTCACGGTGGAGACGATGCGCTCGATCGTCTGCATGAGCTGCTCGTGGCTGGCGAAGCGCATCGGGAGCTGCTCGACCCGGCCCGCCCGTTCGACGAAGATCTGGTCGGGTCCGTTGACCATGATCTCGGTGATGGAGGCGTCCTCCAGCAGTGGTTCGAGGACGCCGAGCCCGAGGGCCTCGTCGACGACCCGGCGGATGAGCTGGGAGCGTTCGACGGTGGAGAGGACGGGGCCCTCGCGGCTGATGATGTGGCCCAGGACGCGTTCCAGCCGGGCCCGGCGGTCGGCGGCGGCCAGCGAGGACATCTCCGCGAGGTCGATCTCCTCGAGGAGCTTCGCGCGGTACGTGGCGACCAGATGGCCGTCCTCCCGTCCCCCTCCGCGCTCCTCGGGGGCGGTGATGCGTGCCCGCAGGCTCATGGGCGGTACTCCTCGGTTCGGATGGGTGCGCTCAGTCGCGGGGCATGGTGGCGGACTTCTCGACGGTCCGGTCACCGAGCAGACCGAGCAGGACGTCCGGGACGGTGACCGTGACGTTCACCGTGACCGAGTCGCCCCCGGCAGGTGCCGAGATCCGGGCCCGCTCGGCGACCCAGCCGGTCATGGACGCCCTCCCGACCCGTGCGTAGGAACCGGCCACCTCCTCCTGGGCGGCGGTACGCGCGGCGGCCCTGGCCGCGGTGCCTGCCTGCTGCGCGGTGTACGCGACCAGGCAGAGCTGGATACCGGCGAGAGCGATCAGGAGGAGGACGGGGAGGAAGCCCAGGTACTCGATGGCGGTCGAGCCCCGGTCCCTGCCCCTGCCCTGCTGCTCCGGTCCGGCCGCGTGTGGGCTGCGTGAACGTGACATGCCGCGTCACTCCCCTTCGGCGGCGGCGCCGGCCGTCGCCGTGACGGGAATGGGAAGGCCTACGAAGCCCGGGAAGAGCACGGGGGCCTCCAGCCTGACGGTGGCCGTGACCACGTCGTCCCCGGCGCCGCAGTCGATGGCCGCGGACCCCTCCCAGGCGCTGGGGAGCCGTTCGTACACAGCTGCCGCACAACTGCTCTGGAGGTCCCCGGCGCCCGCGCCGGCCGCGTCCCGTACGCCTTCGTCCGCCGCGCCGCTCGCCAGGGTGAACGTGTAACCCACCAGCACCGCCTGCCAGAGCAGCACCAGTGTCACCAGGATGATCGGCACCATCCCGGTGAACTCGACGCTGATCTGGCCGCGGTCGCCTCTCGGCCGTGCCCGTATGCGGCCTGGTCCTCCCGCGTCCCTCGTCACGGCCGGCCTCCCCCGCTGGTCGTGCCGCCCTTGCGTCGACGGCCCGCGATCGAGCCCCTGTCACCGCGCAGCGCCTTGCCGCGCTGGTGCGTTCCCGGAGTCGCCGGAGTTCCCGGAGGGGGCTTCACGAGTCCGAGCTCTCCCGCCAGGGCCCACAGGGCCTGCTTCACGGTGGAGCGCGGGTCCAGTTCGTGCATCCGCCCGGAGTCCACCGCCCCCTGGAGCTCCTTGAAGTTCGCCGGAACCGCTGTTCCCGCCATCCGGGTGCCGGTGATGCGCTGGACCAGCGCGGGCTGGATCTCCGTGTTGCGGTTCAAGCGGTTGACGAGGGTGACGGTCTCCTCGGCCTTGCGGATCTGGAGCCGGTCCCACATCCGGACGATGCGCTTGGCGCCACGTACCGCGATGACGTCGGGTGTGGTCACCAGCACGGCGGTGTCCGCCATCTCGATCGCCGCGGCGTTGGCTCCGCTCATCTGGCTTCCGCAGTCGACGACGACGACCTCGTAGCGCGAGCGCAGGGCGCTGACGATCTGGCGTGCGGCACGGTCGCTGACCTCTTCCCCTCGTTCGCCCTCCCCGGGCGCCAGCAGCAACGCCAGGCCCGTCTCGTGCGAGAAGACGGCATCGGAGAGGACCCGTGGGGATATGTCGGCGATGGCCGCCAGGTCGACGACGGAGCGCCGGAACTGCACATCGAGATAGGCGGCGACGTCACCGGCCTGGAGGTCCAGGTCGACGAGTGCGGCCGTGTACCCGGAGGCCTGCGCCGCCAGGGCCAGCTGTACGGCCGTGAGGGTCGCCCCGACTCCTCCCTTGGCCCCGGTGACGGTGACGACCGTGCCGCCGGGCCCGGCGAACACATCACCGCGGGAGCCGAGGTGGCGTCGTACGCCCGTGGACCACTGGGCGGCGGCCTGTACACGGTTGGCGAGTTCCTCGTAGCTCAGGGGGAGGGTGACCAGGCCCCGTGCGCCCGCGTCCATGGACGCGGCGAAGAGTCCGGGGCTCGCGTCCGTGGTGATCAGCACGACCCCCACGGCGGGGAAGCGCAGGGAGACCTCCCGGACCAGCTCCAGGGCGGGCACCGGGCCGATCCGCTCGTGCACCAGGACGACCTCGGGCAGCTCGTCGACGGACTCGCCGGCGAGGCGGGCGAGTGTGTCGACGAGTTGCGTCGAGTCTCCGACCGGAGCCGCCGGTTCGGCGTCGGGGAGCTGACTCAGCAGGGTGGTCACGGACCGGGCCGCGTCGGCGTCGCCGACGGCGGGGAGGATTCTGGTGGTCATCCCATCCTCACTTGTCCTTGTCGAGCGTGTAGGTCCGGTCGCCCGGGCGGATGGTGGAGTCGCTGCCGGGAGCGATCAGGGCGAGGCGTACGTGCTGGGCGAAGGACTCGGCGTAGGCCACGCGCTGGGTGTCGAGGGTGTTGAGCGCGAAGGTGATCGGCACGGCCTCGGTGGCCTGGTTCCGGTCTTCCTTACGCGGTTCCAGGGCGGTCAGTTCGCCGACGTCGAGGACCTTGGCGTTGGAGACGATGACCTTGGACTGGGACACCTCGCCCTCCTCCTCACCCGCGAAGGTGGCGTAGATGTTCACCTTGTCGTTCGGCCGGATCTTGCCCGCCACCCCCGTCGCGGCGTCGATCATGATGGCGATCTCCTGCTCACCCGGCTTCAGCTCCGGGCTCTCCACCATCATGTCGGACTGCATCAGGGATCCCTTCCGCAGCGTGGTGACGGCGATCTTGCCGTCGACCTCCTCGATCTCCGTGACGGCGTTGTCCGAAAGCCAGCGCTCGGGCATGGCGACCTTTTCGAACTGGTCGGCCGACAGCGCCTTGTACGGAGCCACGTCCGCCTTGAGCCGGTAGGCGTCGACCTCGGGGCCGACCTTCGCGTTGACGTCGCTGATCACCGAGAACACCCCGGCGAAGGCGCCGAGCGCGCACAGGACCGACAGGAGCAGGAGTATCACGCCGCGGCGCTGGCGGGAGTTCATGGGCCGGACAACCTCGTTCGAATCGGATGCGTGGTGCGGCGGACAGGAGGGATGCGCGGCTCCGCACGGTTCTGGGCGCGCTCTAGGAGCTCGGTGGCGCGGGCGCTCCCGTGGTCAGGACACCCACGGGTTGCATGCGGTTCTCCGGCGGCGCCAGGGGGGAGGAGCAGAACCCGCAGCGGTCGCCGATGAGTTCCATTCCGCACCAGTGGCACTTTTCCCGCCGTACGGAGGAGACGAGCTGATAGAGCACGGAGATGTCCGGGAGGAAGGAGGCGAATTCCACGAGTTTCCCCGTCCCCCACCAACGCGGTGAACCGGAAGGCAGCGCGCACTCGTGCACGGCTTGTACGCCCCATGCCGGGGCGAGGGTCTGCTGCACCCAGTCGGATGTCAGCTGCCCCTTGGCGACGATCAGGTGCGAGGCGTACGACGGCCCGGCCGGAGGCTCGACGGACGGACCGATCTTGAGGAGCTGCGGGCTGGGGCCGGAGACCACGACGAACATCGATCCGGGCACCCAGGACTTCGCGTGCGTCTTGAGGCTGACGGGGACCCGGTCGAGCCTGGCCACCGAGTTCAACAGGGCACCGGCCTGGACGTAGTGGGCGAGCAACCGCGCCGCCGAGGCCACCACTCCGGGGCTGAAGTCACAGATGGACAGTTGTCGCAACTGACGCACGAGCACGGCCACACCGAGCGGCGGAAGGTCCACCTTGAGCAGGGCGATGCGGTCGCTCTCCAAAACCGAACGGACGGCGTGCAGTCTGCGTTCATGGGCGGGGCTGATACCCGTGGGATAGACCGCGATCACATGACCGTGCTGCTCCAGAAGCAGGTGCATGTCACCGATCGCGAGATCCAGCGGCTGGGCTTCGGGCGCCTGCAGCAGGGCCGCTGTGGGCGTCTGCTGATCGGTCGGCGGTAGCACCAGATCAGCACTGGTCACTGCTATTGCGGTCGGCACGCTCGTCCCCGTTCGGCTCCGGCCGTCGTCTGCGGTGACTCCGGTCGCAATCGCTCCTGCTGGGTACTTCCTCCCCAGCACTTTAGCCACGTCATACCAGGCAGAGAACAGATATCGGAACCCAGTACGAAGACGTGGGGCACACAGGGGCACAACGCCTCTGTACGAAATCGGGCGAAAGGACTGGCCGGCAACCCCCGGGCCACTGCGCAGAGTTACTCGGGCCGACCGGGTTTGAAATCCGGGTGAATTCAACTCCGCACGTCAGGACGGAACATGGGAACTCCCGCCGATCCCTGCGGATATCCGCTCCGTCACGTCCCGGGTGTCGCGACCGAGTCACCCGTCCGGGTGGGGACGCTCGAGCGCGCGAGAGCGATCACCCGAAGGCGAGCGGCGGACGACTCGCACGCAGGACTCACCCCACGGTCCGCATCCGGCCCGTCAGAGGTCTTGACAACTCGATTGGTCTGGACCAGTTTATCCGCCAACGGTGGCCACCGTTCCCGCCGGCACCCCCAACTCCCCCACCGGAGGCAGCAAGTGGAACGCTCCGCAGGCAGCAGCAGGCACAGAAGGCGCCGGGTCCGGCCGTTCCTCGGCGGCGCCGTCGCCGTCGTCGCGGCCGGGGCGCTGGGCGTCACCGGGCTCGTCGGCACCGCGCAGGCGGCCGACGTCAACGTGGCGAAGAACGCCGGATTCGAGTCCGGGCTCGCCAACTGGACCTGTTCCGGCGGCAGCGGCACCACCGTCTCCTCCCCCGTGCACGGCGGCGCCTCCGCGCTCAGGGCCACCCCGGCCGGGCAGGACAACGCCAGGTGCACGCAGACCGTGGCCGTGAAGCCCGGCTCCACCTACACGCTCAGCTCCTGGGTGCAGGGCGGTTACGCCTATCTCGGGGCCACCGGCACCGGGACGACGGACGTCTCCACCTGGTCCCCCGCATCCAGCAGCTGGACCCAGCTGCGGACCAGCTTCACCACCGGCCCCTCCACCACCTCGGTCACCGTCTACATGCACGGCTGGTACGGCCAGGCCGCCTACGTCGCGGACGACGTCCAGGTCACCGGGCCCGACGGTGGCGGTGGCACGGATCCGGAGCCCACGATCCCCGGGGCCCCCGCCGGGCTGGCCGTCGGTACGACGACCTCCTCCTCCATCGCCCTGACCTGGAACGCCGTCTCCGGCGCGACCGGCTACACCGTCTACCGGGGCGGCACGAAGGCGACCACCTCCACCGGCACCTCCGCCACGGTCACCGGGCTGGCCGCGGACACCGCGTACCAGTTCTCCGTCAGCGCGACCAACGCGGCCGGGGAGTCCGTCAAGTCGGCCACGGTCAGCGGCCGTACGGCGAAGGTCTCCGACCCGGGTCCCGGGCCGGAGACCTCGGTGCCCAAGCACGCGGTGACCGGTTACTGGCAGAACTTCGACAACGGCGCCGCCGTCCAGAAACTGAGCGACGTCCCCGCGCACTACGACATCATCGCCGTCTCCTTCGCGGACGCCACGGCCACGCCCGGAGCCGTCACCTTCAACCTGGACTCGGCGGGGCTCGACGGCTACACCGTCGACCAGTTCAAGGCCGACATCAGGGCCAAGCAGGCCGCCGGCAAGAACGTCATCATCTCCGTGGGCGGTGAGAAGGGCTCCGTCGCCGTCAACAGCGACGCCTCCGCCACCGCGTTCGCCGACTCGGTGTACGCGCTGATCCAGGAGTACGGCTTCAACGGCGTCGACATCGACCTGGAGAACGGCCTGAACTCCACCTACATGACGAAGGCGCTGCGCTCCCTGTCGTCGAAGGCGGGCTCCGGCCTCGTCATCACGATGGCGCCGCAGACGATCGACATGCAGTCGACCTCCGGTGAGTACTTCAGGACGGCGCTCAACATCAAGGACATCCTGACCGTCGTCAACATGCAGTACTACAACAGCGGTTCGATGCTGGGCTGCGACGGCAAGGTCTACTCGCAGGGCTCGGTCGACTTCCTCACCGCGCTCGCCTGCATCCAGTTGGAGGGCGGCCTCGCCCCGTCCCAGGTCGGCCTCGGTGTCCCCGCCTCCACGCGTGGCGCGGGAAGCGGTTACGTCGCCCCGTCCGTCGTGAACGCGGCCCTGGACTGCCTGGCCAAGGGCACGAGCTGTGGCTCGTTCAAGCCGTCCAGGACGTACCCGGACATCCGTGGCGCGATGACCTGGTCCACGAACTGGGACGCCACCGCGGGCAACGCCTGGTCCAACGCGGTCGGCCCGCACGTCCACGGGCTCCCGTAACCTCAGCCCCTCGGTCCGAAGGACCAGCGGCGCCGCCGCTCCCCGGCGGCGCCGCTGCGTCGTCACGCCTGCGTACGCGCCTTCACCAGGGCAGGTCGATCACCTGCTTGACGCACAGCACGATGAACAGCAGCCCCGCCGCGCCCAGCATCCCGTTGCTGAGCCAGCCGTTGCGCCATTCACGCGGCGTACGGTCGGAGTTCAGCAGCCACAGCAGGGTCAGGGCCAGGAACGGCATGAAGAACGCGCCCAGGACGCCGTAGCCGATGACCAGCCCGAAGGGCTCGTCCAGCCACAGCAGCGTCATCGGCGGGAAGGTCAGCCAGAGCAGGTACGCGCGGAAGGGCAGGGACCGCTCCTGCCGGCCGACCTTCTCGCCGCTCGCCTTCTCCACGCTCGCGCCACTGCGGGCCGCCTGGATCCGCTCCACGAAGTCGGCGAACATCAGGCTCACGCCGTGCCACACACCGATGAGCGACGAGAACGACGTCGCGAAGAAGCCGACCAGGAACAGCTTCGCGGTGCCCGCCCCGAAGCGGTCCTCCAGGACCTGGCCGAGGTCGATCAGCCCACGGTCGCCCTTCGTCAGGGCGATCTGCGAGGAGTGCAGCAGTTCGGCGCCGACGATCAGCATGGCGACGACGAAGACCCCGGTGGTGATGTAGGCGGCCCGGTTGTCGAGCCGCATCACCTTCATCCAGGAGGTGTCGGACCATCCCTTGGCGTTGACCCAGTACCCGTACGCCGCCATGGTGATGGTGCCGCCGACCCCGCCGATCAGCCCGAGCGTGTAGATCAGCGAGCCGTCGGGGAGGACGGGGAGCAGCCCCGCGAAGGAGGCGCCGACGTCCGGCACCACCCGGATCGCCACGTAGACCACGACGACGAACATCACGCCGATCAGGACCGTCATGACCTTCTCGAAGACGGCGTACTGGTTGAACCAGACGAAGACCAGACCGATCAGCCCGGTGATGATCGCCCAGGTCTTCAGGCCGGGCCCGTCGGGGAACAGTGCGACGATGGGCAGGGCGCTGGAGGACATGGCCGTCGCGCCGTACACGAAGCCCCAGATGACGACGTACACGGCGAAGTAACCCGTGGTCCACCCGCCGAGGGTGCGCCAGCCCTCGAAGAGGGTGCGGCCCGTGGCGAGGTGCCAGCGGCCCACGGCCTCCGCGAGGGAGATCTTCACCAGGCAGCCGATCACGGCCGCCCACATGAGGGTGTACCCGAACTTGCTGCCCGCGATGAGTGTCGCGACCAGGTCCCCCGCTCCGACACCGGTGGCCGCGACGACGATGCCGGGCCCGATGTAGCGCCAGCTCGATTTACGCGGCTGGGAGCCGGGCTCCCCCGTCCCTGTGATCTCGCTTGTCTCCGCCATGTCGATCAACGAAGCGCATCACGCCGGATCGCACAAGGGGGCGCGGCGTACCGATCGGAGGACGGCCCCGATCGGTACGACGCCCTCGTGTGGGCTGCCCCGCAACGCGTGGCGCACCCACCAGGACGTGCGGGACCGACCTCAGATGACCAGGCTCAGCGCCGCGGCGACCACGAAGCCTGCGACCGAGAGGACCGTCTCCAGGACCGTCCAGGTCTTCAGGGTGTCGCGCTCGGAGATGCCGAAGTACTTCGAGACCATCCAGAAACCGCCGTCGTTCACGTGTGAGGCGAAGATGGAGCCCGCCGAGATCGCCATGATGATCAGGGCGAGGTGGGCCTGCGACATGTCCTGGCCCTCGACCAGCGGGACGACGATGCCGGCGGTGGTGACGATCGCGACCGTCGCCGAGCCCTGGGCGACGCGCAGGACGACGGAGATCAGCCAGGCGAGCAGGATGACCGGCAGGCCGACGTCGTTGAAGGTGTCGGCGAGCGCGTCGGCGATGCCACTTCCCTTGAGCACGGCTCCGAAGATCCCGCCCGCGCCGACGACCAGCAGGATGTTGCCGACGGGCTTCAGCGAGGCGGTGGAGACCGATTCGAGGGACTTGCGGGACCAGCCGCGCCGGATGCCCAGCAGGTAGTAGGCGAGGAACAGCGCGATCGTCAGCGCGACGAAGGGGTTGCCGAAGAACTCGATGACGGAGCGCAGGGTGGAGGGATCCAGCGCGATGGAGGAGAACGTCGCGGCCAGGATGAGGATCAGCGGAGTGCCGATGATCGCGAGGACCGTGCCGAGCGGGACGGGCTTCTCGTGCGGGGTGACACCGGCGGCGCGCTGCTCGGCGACGACCGCGGCCTTGGACTCCTCGGCCGCCTCGACCATGTCCTGCGGTACGTCGACGAAGATGCGCTTGCCGATCCAGGCGGCGTAGCCCCAGGCGGCGAGGACGGACGGGATGCCGACGACGGCGCCCATCAGGATGACCCAGCCGAGGGAGACGTTGAACAGGCCCGCGGCGGCGACCGGTCCGGGGTGCGGCGGCAGGAAGGCGTGGGTCATCGAGAGGCCGGCCAGCAGCGGCATCGCGTAGAGGACGACGGACTTGCCGGAGCGTTTGGCGGCGGCGTAGACGATCGGCGCGAGGACGAAGATGCCGACGTCGAAGAAGACCGGGATGCCGAAGATGAGGCCGGTGAGGCCCATGGCGAGCGGGGCGCGCTTCTCTCCGAAGAGATTCAGCAGGCGGGCGCTCAGTACCTCCGCGCCGCCGGACACCTCGAGGATCGCACCGAGCATCGTGCCGAGCCCGATGATGATGGCGACGTGCCCGAGGATGCCGCCCATGCCGGACTCGATGACGGAGACGGCGGCGGACTTCTGGACCGTGCCGAAGAGTTCGGTGACGGAGAGTCCGGCACCCAGGCCGACGGCTATGGACACGGCGAGCAGGGCGACGAACGGCTGCAGCCTGACCTTGATGATCAGGAAGAGCAGGAGCGCGATGCCGAGGGCGGCGACGGTCAGCAGACCGGGGGTTCCGCCGATCAGGAGGAGCAGTCCACCGGTGTGGGGTGGCGCCTCGGCGGCGGGGGTGGCGGCGAGCAGCATGAGCGGTCAACTCCGTTGGTGACAGGGCCCTTCGGGCAGGGGGGAGCACGGCACGGCGGCCCCGTGGGGAAGGTGTGGGGCGCCGTGCCGTGCCGCTGGGTGCCGCGGTGGGGCGATGACCTCATCCGCGGCGGAGGGTGGATCAGCCGAGGACCGCGAGGGCGTCGATCTCGATGAGCAGTCCCCGGGGCAGGCCGACGTACACCGTCGTACGCGCGGCGGCGGGGGCCGTGAGGCCCTGCTCCTCGAAGTACTCGTTGTAGATCGCGTTCATCTCGGCGAAGTGGTCGACGTCCGTGAGGTAGACGCGCATCATCATCACGTCGTCCCAGCTCGCGCCGCCCTCCTCCAGGATCGCCTTGACGTTGGCGAAGGTCTGCAGGGTCTGCTCACGCAGGGTCGGGCCGGCCGGGGTCGGGGCCTGGCCCTCCACGGCGGGCAGGAAGCCGACCTGACCGGCGACCTGGAGGATGTTCCCCTTCTTCACGCCGTGCGAGAACCTGGCGGGCGGCGCGGTGTGGGTGCTGGGGGTGAGGGCGGTCTTCTCGGTCATGGCGGTTCAGGCTTTCTTGGTGGGGGCGGTGCCGGAGTACTCCCGGCTGATGGAGTCCGCGGTGCGGCGCACCAGCGGGAGCAGGGTGAGGAGTTCCTCGGCCGTGACGACCACGTTCGGTGCGGACACCGACATGGCGGCGACGACCCGCCCGTCCGCGCCCCGGATGGGGGCGCCGACGCAGTTGATGGACTCCTCGTGGCCGCCGAGGTCGGTGGCCCAGCCCTGTTCGCGTACGCCGGCGAGTTCCTTGAGGAAGGCGCCGGCGTTCGGGACCGAACGGGACGTGTACATGGGGTAGTCGAGCCGTTCGGCGATGGCGCGCCGCTCGGGCTCGGCGAGGTCGGCGAGGAGCAGCTTGGCGACCGCGGCGACGGTGATCGCGACGGGTTTGCCGATCCGTGAGTACATCCGGACGGGGTAGCGGCTCTCGACCTTGTCGATGTAGAGGACCTCGTTCTCCTCGTACACCGCGAGGTGGACGGTGTGCCCGCACTGCTCGTTGAGCGCGACGAGGTGGCTGTGGGCGATCTCGCGTACGTCGAGGTTCTCGACGGCTTCCTGCGCGAGCGCGAAGAGCCGGGCGCCGAGGCGGTAGCGCTGGTCGTCCTGACGGTAGACGAGTCCGTGCTCGTGGAGGGTACGGAGCAG
Organism: Streptomyces sp. NPDC005791; assembly: GCF_042871485.1. Lineage (NCBI taxonomy): Bacteria > Bacillati > Actinomycetota > Actinomycetes > Kitasatosporales > Streptomycetaceae > Streptomyces > Streptomyces sp. NPDC005791. The sequence continues at coordinate 713,573 of NZ_JBIAIP010000001.1, read as the reverse complement.
GCGCAGCGCCGTGGACTTGTGGACGTCGAGCTGTTCGGCGACCTGGCCGAGGTCGGCGGGGCCCTGGGCGAGCAGCGGCAGGATGCTCAGCGCGCGGTCGACGGTCTGGCTCATCTGACTCGTACCTCCTCGTTCGCCCCGGCGGCGGCTGTCCAGCCGGGGCCGAGACGAAGTGTGCCCCAGGCGTCGTCGTCCAGGGCGGCCAGCCGGTCGGCGTGGGCGCGGGACGGGGGGCCTGTGAGGTCGCCGGGGACGGTGAGGACGGCGGCGGCCATGAGGTGGCCGTGCCGGGCGCGGTCGCGTACGGGCAGGTCGCGCAGGGTCGCGGAGAGGAAGCCGGCGGCGAAGGCGTCGCCGGCTCCGACTGCGGCGACGACGTCGACGTGGAGGGAGGGGACGGTGGTGACGGTGTCCTGCGCCCCGTCGCCGGCCGTCCGTGAGTAGACCGTGACGCCGTCCGCGCCCCGCTTGACGACCAGGACGTCCGGCTCCGGCAGGGCCGCGCGGATCGCTTCGGCGCCGTGGACGTCCCAGGCCTCCTCCGCCTCGTCCTCGCCGACGAAGACGAGGTCGCAGCGGCGGGCGAGGGCGAGCAGCACGTCCGGGCCGGTCCCGCCGTCGCGCCACAGGCCGGGGCGGTGGTTGACGTCGAAGGAGAGGAGCGGGCGGCCGTCGCGGGGGGCGGTGAGGTCGTGGAGCAGTGCCAGGCAGTCGGCGGAGAGCGCGGCGGTGATGCCGGACAGGTGGAGGACGCGGGTGGCGAGGAGGTCCTCGTACGGGGCGTTGAGGGGGGACATCGCGGAGGCCGCGGAGCCGGCCCGGTAGTACGCCACCTCGTGGGTGTCGGTGGCCCGGTCGGTGGCCGTGCGGAAGTAGATGCCGGTGGGGCGGTCCGGGTCGCGGCGCACGGCGGAGGTGTCGACCCCGTACGCCGTGATCGTGTCGACGAGGTGGTCGCCGAAGCCGTCGGCGCCGACCCGGCCGACCCATTTCGCCCGGTGGCCGGCGGCGGCGAGCGCGCAGGCGACGTTGGACTCGGCGCCGCCGATGCCGCGGCTGAAGGAGGGGACGTCGGCGAGGCGGCCCGGCTGCGAGGGCAGGAACGTCACCATGGACTCGCCGAGGCAGACGACGTCCGCGGTGGCTGTCCTGGCTGCGTGTCCGGACACTCTGGGCTCCTCATGGTCGGCCGTGGGCGCCGGCGCTCACCATTGACCCGGCATCGGCTCGGATGTTAGACAGCGTTAAGCGATATGCGCAATGGCCGTTGCAGAGAATGCAACGATCGTGTTCCCGAGGAGGATCCCTTGGCCGCCCAGCAGCCCCCCGCACAATCCGTGACGGCACTCGCCGGCGAACCGGTCGACCACCGCTTCAAGGCGCTGCCGCCCGACGCGGAGGGGCTGACCGTGGGCGCGCTGGCGGCCGAGCGCCGCAACCTCTTCACCGGCGGCTTCACCACCCCCGTGCTGGCCCTCTCCGCCGAGTCGGTCGAGGCGAACCTCGCCCTGCTGGAGACGTACGCGCAGCGGCACGGCCTGGCGTTCGCGCCCCACGGCAAGACGTCGATGTCCCCGCAGCTCTTCGCCCGTCAGCTGGAGTACGGCGCCTGGGGCATCACCGCCGCAGTCCCCCACCAGGCCCGGGTCTACCGCGCGTACGGCATCCAGCGGATCTTCCTGGCCAACGAGCTGGTCGACGCGGTCGCGCTGCGCCGGCTGGCCGGTGAGCTGGACGCCGACCCGGACTTCGTCTTCGCCTGTTACGTGGACTCCGTGCGCGGTGTCGAGCTGATGGACGAGGCGCTGCGCGCCGCGGGCGCCGTGCGCCCCGTGGACGTCGTGGTGGAGCTGGGAGCCGGCCTGACCGCCCGCACCGGCGCCCGCACGGAGGCCGACTGCGCGGCGGTCGCCGACGCGGTGGCCGCCACGTCCACCCTGCGCCTGGTGGGCGTCGCCGGATACGAGGGCGAGGTGCCGGACGCCTCCCCCGAGCGGGTACGGGAGTGGCTTCGCCGGCTCGTCGCACTGGCCGCGGACTTCGACGCGGCCGGCCGCTTCACGGCGCTGGCCGACGGCGAGGAGATCCTGGTCAGCGCGGGCGGCAGCGCGTGGTTCGACGCGGTCGCCGATGTCTTCGCCGAGATCCCCGCGCTGAGCCGGCCCGTCCTCAAGCTGCTGCGCTCCGGGGCGTACGTCAGCCACGACGACGGCCACTACCGCCACCTCACCCCCTTCAACCGGATCCCCGAGGAGGGCGCGCTGCAGCCCGCCTTCCGCCTCTGGGCCCAGGTCGTCTCCCGTCCCACGCCCGAGCAGGCCTTCGTCAACGCCGGGAAGCGTGACGCCGCCTACGACCTGGACCTCCCCGAGGCGCAGGTCGTCCGCTCCGCGCGCGACGGCTCGGTGCGGCCGGCCACCGGCATCACCGTCACCGGGCTGTCCGACCAGCACGGCTGGGTGCGTACGGAGGCGGACGCCGAGCTCGAGGTCGGCGACTGGATCGGCATGGGGCTCTCGCACCCCTGCACGTCCTTCGACAAGTGGCAGCTGATCCCGCTGGTGCAGGCGGACGGCACGGTCACCGACTACATCCGCACGTTCTTCTGATCCCGGCGGAACCGCTTCCCCACCCCCGAAAGGCGACCTCTCATGGACCTGGTCATCCGCGACGCCCGCGTCGTCGACGGCACCGGCGCCCCCTCCTACCGCGCCGACGTGGGCGTCACGGACGGCCGGATCACCGAGATCCGCAGGGAGGGCGACGGCCCCCGTCCCTCCGGCGCCCGCACCCTGGACGCCGACGGCCTCGCGCTCTCGCCGGGCTTCATCGACATGCACGCCCACAGCGACCTCGCGCTGCTGCGCGACCCCGACCACAGCGCGAAGGCCGCCCAGGGCGTCACCCTGGAAGTCCTCGGCCAGGACGGCCTGTCGTACGCCCCCTCCGACGACCGGACCCTCGCCGAGGTCCGCCGTTCCATCGCCGGCTGGAACGGCGACGGCAGCGACATCGACTTCGACTGGCGCACCGTCGGCGGCTACCTGGACCGCCTCGACCGCAACTTCGGCGGTCAGGGCATCGCCGTCAACGCCGCCTACCTCATCCCCCAGGGCACGGTCCGGATGCTCGCCGTCGGCTGGGACGACCGCCCCGCCACCGACACCGAGCTGGACCGCATGAAGGAGCTCGTCGCCCAGGGCATGGCCGAGGGCGCGGTCGGCATGTCCTCGGGCCTGACGTACACCCCGGGGATGTACGCGAAGGACGCCGAACTCACCGAGCTGTGCCGGGTCGTGGCGGCCCACGGCGGCTACTACTGCCCGCACCACCGCTCGTACGGCGCGGGTGCGCTCGCCGCGTACGAGGAGATGGTCCAGCTCACCCGCGACGCCGGCTGCGCCCTCCATCTCGCGCACGCCACCATGAACTTCGGTGTGAACAAGGGCAAGGCGCCGGACCTCCTCGCCCTCCTGGACGACGCGCTCGCGGCGGGCGCGGACATCTCCCTCGACACCTATCCGTACACCCCCGGCTGCACGACCCTCGTGGCGATGCTGCCCAGCTGGTCGAGTGAGGGCGGGCCCGGGTCGATCCTGACCCGGCTCGCGGACGGGGCGACGGCGGAACGGATCCGCCACCACCTGGAGGTCGTGGGGTCCGACGGCTGCCACGGTGTGCCGATCGAGTGGGACACCATCGAGATCTCCGGCGTCGGCTCACCGGACCTGGCCGGATACGTCGGCCGTACGGTGGCCGAGTCCGCCCGGCTGCGCGGCGAGGAGCCCTGGGTGACGGCCCGCCGACTGCTCACCGAGGACCGGCTGGGCACCACGATCCTCCAGCACGTCGGCCACGAGGAGAACGTGCGGCAGATCATGCGCCACAGGGTGCACACCGGCGGCAGCGACGGCATCCTCCAGGGCGACAAGCCGCACCCCCGCGCGTACGGCACGTTCCCCCAGTACCTCGGGCGGTACGTGCGGGAGCTGGGCATCCTCTCGTTGGAGGAGTGCGTCGCCCACCTCACCTCACGCCCGGCGGCCCGGCTGCGCCTGCCGGACCGTGGCCACGTCCGCGAGGGCTACCGCGCCGACCTGGTCCTCTTCGACCCGGCCACGGTGGCGGCCGGGTCGACGTTCGACGAGCCGCGCACGCTGCCGGTGGGCATCCCGCACGTCCTCATCGACGGCCGCTTCGTGATCGAGGACGGCAGGCGGACCTCCGCCCTGGCGGGCCGGGCGGTGCGAGGGGCGGGCCGCCGGGCACAGGGCTGACCGGCCCGCCCCGCCCCCACGGCTACGGTTTGGGCAGCGCGCAGCCGGCCCGGTTCAGGTCGATCTGGTTGCCCGCGCCGATACACGGCACGATGCCGTAGGTCTGCTGGGCGTAGTTGATGCCCTCGCGGACCGTCACGGTGCCGTTCTCGTCCACCTCGCACGGGTTGTTGTCCGTGCATCGCTGCCCGTCCTCGTTCCCGGTGTTGTTGACGGCGACGACCTTGCCCGTCGCGTCATTGATCACCGGGGACCCGGACGTACCGCCGATGGTCCGGCAGGCGGAGGTGTAGCGCACCGAGTCCTTCCAGGTCCAGGCCCCCTCCTTGAGGCGGTACGCGAACCCGTCGACGGCGCAGCTGTAGGTGCGCTTCCAGTACCCGGACGCGACCGTGACGGCGGTGCCCTGCGTCGGGCGCGCGGCGTCGAGTTCCAGGGCCTTGATGCCGTAGGAGCTCTCGATCTGGGCGTAGGTGCGGGTCAGCTGGTAGAGCGAGACGTCGGTGTCCGTCATCGTCCCGTACGCGATCTTGCCGGCCCGCAGGGTGCCGACGCCGCTGCCCGCCGCGTTCAGCAGGGTGAAGCTGCGGGTCGAGGGCCGGTTGAGCAGCACCTCGCCCGGGTCCGGGAAGCCGGTCTCCAGGCAGTGGCCGTTGGACAGGACGAGGGCCGGGTCGCCGGGCAGCGACGAGGGCGCCCGGACGACCGAGCCGGAACAGTTGCTGAGCGCCACCGTGCCGGCGAAGGTGACCGCCTTGGCACGGACTTCGGTCGCGTCAGGGCTCGTGGCCGCGGCCGCGGGTGCGACGCCCGCCCCGAGGAGCAGGACGGAAAGAAGTGCGCCGACGAGAGGCTTGTTCATGTGGGGTCCCCTCCAGATGCGTCTGTCACCGGAGTTCTTCCGGTTTTGACATGCGCATGTTGACGCACGGGGAGGATCGCCGACAAGGGGCGGAATCAAGCCGCCCGACGGAGCGGAGCGACGACCTCGCCGCACCCTCGCGCACGGACCGACCCCGGCCCGACGCCGTCCGCGCGGCCGCGTCCGGCCGACGCGGCTTCGGGTGCGACGCGCCCTACGCCGCAGCGGCCTCGCGCGCGTACGTCACCGCCTGGAGGAGGGACAGGCCCGGCTCCGCCGTGCGGAGCGCCTTGATCGCGGCCACGGAGTCGACCGGCCCCTCGTGCCCGGCCGCAGCGAGCCGCTGCCGCACCCATCGGGCCCGCAGCTCCGTGTCCGGGACCGAGCCGGCCTCGGCGACGAGCGCGAGGGCCCGTTCCAGGCCGGGGCGCTCGGTGGCCGGCGCCGTACCGAGCGCCTCGCGGAGCAGTTCGGTGATGCCCGGCGCGTCACGCAGCACGAGCACGGCCATGTCCCGCCGCATCCGCTTCTCGAAATTGATCATGCGGGGAGCCTGCCCCGGACCGCCCACGCCCGCACGGGATTTGAGGAACATCTGAGTGGTCTGCGTAGGGTCGTCGTATGACACTCGATCTCGACGCCTACTTCGCCCGCATCGGATGGTCCGGGGAGCGCCGCCCCGGCGTGGAGGTGCTGCGGTCCGTGCACCGCGCCCACATGCTGGGAATCCCGTTCGAGAATCTGGAGCCCCTCCTCGACAGCGCCCCGTCCCTCGCGCTCCCGGACCTGGAGAGAAAACTCGTCCGCAGTGAGCGCGGCGGGTACTGCTACGAGCACAACACCCTTTTCGCGGCCGTCCTGACCCAGCTCGGCTTCCGCGTGACGCTGCTGACCGCGCGGGTGGTGCTGGGGGCCGCCCCCGGTGACATCCGCCCCCGTACGCACATGCTGATGCAGGTCGATGTGGAGGGTGAGCCCGTCTCCTGGCTGGCGGACGTCGGTTTCGGCGCGCCCGGCGCGCTGCTGGAGCCGATCCCGCTCGTGGTGGACACCGAGCTGCTCGACACACCGCGCCGCCACCGTCTCGTGCACGCCCCGCACGACGGGCCGCTGGAGATGTGGGAGCTGCAGACGGACAAGGGCGGCTACTGGGAGCCGCAGTACGAGTTCACGCTGGAGCCCTTCGAGGCACCGGACTACGACGTCATCAACTGGCACATCGCGACCAACCCGCGCTCGCCGTTCCGCCAGGCGGTCTACGTCCAGCGCACCCTGCCCGGCCTGCACCGGGCCCTCTCCGGGCGGACGCTGGTGGAGACGGCCGACGACGGCACGGTCCAGGAGCGGGAGCTGAGCGGCTCCGGCGAGGTGCTGCGGGTGCTGGCCGAGGACTTCGGCGTACGGCTGCCCGAGGGGACCGTGCTGCCCGGCTGAACAGGGGGTGGGCACGGGTGCGCCCGGGGCGGGTGGACACGGGGTGCGCCCGGGGCCGTCAGCCCCGCGTGGCGCATCTCACCCGTCCCGGGCACCACGCCCGCATTCCAAGCCGCGGCGCGGCCCCGACCGGCCGTTCCCACGGTGCGCGGCCGGGGCGGCATGCCGATGGAAGACCCGGCGCGCCGTCGCGGGCCTCAGGAGGGACCGGCCGGGCCGGGAATCGGGAGCACCGCGCGAAACACGGTCGTAAGCTCGCGGACATGCAGGTCATCCAGTCCACGAAGCTCTCCGGCGTCTGTTACGAAATCCGCGGCCCCGTGCTCGAGGAAGCGATGCGGCTCGAAGCCGCAGGTCATCGCATCCTCAAGCTCAACACGGGCAACCCCGCGGCATTCGGTTTCGAGTGCCCGCCGGAGATCCTCGAGGACATCCTGCGCAACCTGTCGGGCGCGCACGGCTACGGCGACGCGAAGGGCCTGCTGTCCGCGCGCCGTGCGGTGATGCAGCACTACCAGACCAAGGGGATCGACCTCGACGTCGAGGACGTCTACCTGGGCAACGGCGTGTCCGAGCTGATCCAGATGTCGATGCAGGCGCTGCTCGACGACGGTGACGAGGTGCTCGTCCCGGCTCCGGACTATCCGCTGTGGACGGCCTCGGTCTCGCTGGCCGGAGGTACGGCCGTGCACTACCGGTGCGACGAGCAGGCCGACTGGATGCCCGACCTCGCCGACATCGAGCGGAAGATCACCGATCGCACCAAGGCGCTCGTGATCATCAACCCGAACAATCCGACGGGCGCGGTCTACGACGAGGAGATGCTGCGCGGGCTCACGGAGATCGCCCGGCGCCACAACCTCGTCGTCTGCTCCGACGAGATCTACGACCGGATCCTCTACGACGGTGCGACGCACACGCCCACCGCCGCCGTCGCCCCGGATCTGATGGTGCTCACCTTCAACGGGCTCTCCAAGAACTACCGGATCGCCGGATACCGTTCCGGGTGGATGGCGGTCTGCGGCCCGAAGGCGCACGCCTCCTCGTACATCGAGGGCCTGACGATCCTGGCCAACATGCGGCTGTGCGCCAACATGCCCGCGCAGCACGCGGTGGCCACCGCGCTCGGCGGGCGCCAGTCGATCGACGAACTGGTGCTGCCTGGCGGCCGGATCCTGGAGCAGCGGGACGTGGCGTACGACCTGCTGACGCGGATCCCCGGGGTGACCTGTGTGAAGCCGAAGGGTGCGCTGTACCTCTTCCCACGGCTGGACCCCAAGGTCTACAAGATCAAGGACGACCGGCAGATGGTCCTCGACCTGCTGCGGGCCGAGAAGATCATGGTGGTGCACGGCACGGGCTTCAACTGGCCGGAGCCCGACCATTTCCGGGTGGTCACCCTGCCGCCGGCCCAGGACCTGACCGACGCGGTGACGCGCATCGGGAACTTCCTGGACGGTTACAGCCAGCCCTGAGTGCCCACGTCCGGGCCTGCTGAGCGCCCGCGTCCGGCCCTGGGCGCCAAGATTTCTCGGACCCCACATAACTTTAGACAGAATCTAAGATAGGATGGCCTTACTGCGACGCCAGGAGGCCACCATGTACGAGCCGATCCGCACGAAATCGGTCCACACATCGGCCGACAACGCCGATTTCCCGCACCGCACCCGCGAGGAGGAGCTGGACATACAGCTCGCCGGACACCTCGCCGCCCTGCTCGCCGTCACCGACGAGCTGGGGCTGACCGCAGAAGGTGACCGCATCGCCGGACAGGTCGCCCGTCTGCGCACCGCACCGCCCGCCCGGCACGCCGGACGGAGCGAGGCGTCCCCGGCCGCCCTGCACCGCCGCGCCCACACCCTCGCGGGCCGCGCCCTGGTGGTGGCCGCGTCACGCGCCGACACCGCCGTGGCGATCCTCGCGGCCGAGGCCATGGACGCGCACGCCGCGGCCCTGTCGGGCACCACCGCGCGGACCGCCCTGGTCGGCGCCCCCTGACGGCCCCGGTCCACGGGTCGCGAAGACGCGTGGACCGGGTGCCACACACGTGCCGGGTGCGGGCCGCACCCGGGCGGGCCACTCCTGATGACGGACGGGCAGAACGCGACGGGTGACACGCCCGCGGAGCTCGCCGCGTCCCGGTCGTGCGCGACGGCCCGCGCGGCCCGGGAAGGGCGGCGCGGGCCTGCCACGGAACCGGTGGTCACAGAGCGGCGCGGACGCGCACCGTGGCCGACGCGGTCGAGGCGCTGTGCAGGTCGTCCCCCGCGTAGGCGACCGTGTAGACAACCTGGCCCCGGACGGACGCCAGGTCGTTGATCCGGAAGGTGCCGTCGGCCGCGACCGCCGCCGACGTGAGTACGTAGGTGCCCTTCTTGTCGGCCCGCTGCACGGACAGGGTGATGCCCGGAGGCAGTGCCCGGCCCTGACCGGTGAGGGTGCCGGTGATCTCCACGCTCTGGTTCTTCGTCGTCTCCGCCGGAGCCGTGAGCGTGAGGGCCGTGGGCGCCTTGGCCACCGCGACCTGGAGGTTCACGTCCTCGGCGGGACGGTGGGTCACGTCCCCCAGGAAGGACAGGGTGTACGTGGCCTCGCCGACCGCCGAGGGGACGTCCAGGACCGTGAACGTGCCGTCCGCGGAGACCTCCACGGGCGCGAGCGTGCGGTCGCCGTCGGCGTCATGGCGTACGGCCGACACCTTGACCGGCTCGGCGGGGGCCGGGCCGTCGAGTTCGAGCCGGCCGCGGATGCCGAGCGGTTCGCCGACGACCGGTGTGCCCGGGGTGGTGGACAGGGTGCCCGTGAAGCGCGAGTCGTACTGCGCTGCCGGGGGCTGGATCACGTGCAGCCAGTAGCCGTTCCCGGAGGCGTTGGTGGTGACGGCGAAGAGCCGGGAGCCGTCCTCGGACCATTCGAGACCGCGCGGGGTGACCCGGGCCCCGTCGAGCTCACCCTCGAAGGCGAACTCCAGCGCGCCGGTGCCCTGGTCCGGGTCCGCCCGCTGGATCAGGAGGTCGGCCGTGGAGCCGGTGGCGGTGGCACCGCGCGCGATGTACGTCCCGTCCGCGCTGAACGCGACCGCTGACGCCTTCGCACCCTCCGGCAGCGGCTGGTACTGCTTCGCGGCGTCGGACAGGTCCGCGGCGTCGAGCAGCCGCGTGCCGTGCGCCGCGTCGGCGACGGCCAGCCGGCTGCCGTCGGCGGACAGGGCCAGGTCCTTCAGGTCGAGCGCGCCCGCACCCGCACTGTCGGCGAAGCGGCGCTGCGGCCCCCGTACGAGCGTGTCGCCGCTGCTGTCGAAGACGGTCAGATAGGGGTTGCTGCCGCCAGGGCTCAGCGTCTGCCCCATGGCGAGCACGTCCGGAGCCCGGGACGCGGTCGCGAAGTGGAGCCTGCCCGCGCCTTCCCAGCCGGTGTAGGAGGGGGCGCCGTTCACGCTCCCGTACAGATAGCTCTGGCGCTCCTCGCACAGCGTGGTGTAGCCGATGTCGGTGTGCCACACCTTGCCGCCCGCGTAGGCGACCTGGCGCCCGCACTGCCCGGAGTTGTTGGTCGCGGTGTGGGTGGTCTTCGCGTACGTGTCGGTGTCGTACGCGGAGATCCGGTACATCTCGGAGACGTAGAGCTTCGACCCGTCGTGCGCGAGGGCCATGCCGCCCACGGAGCCGTTCGAGCTGGGCAGCTCGGCGACCTTCTGACCCTGGAAGTTGTAGACGTGCACCGCCGACTTCGACGACGTGGTCCGGGTGTCGTCACTGATGTAGACCCGCTCGTGCGCGGAGTCCACGACCATGGACGAGAACGACGAGATGGGCAGCTTGGCCACGTCGTCGTCCGCCGCATGGGCCGCCGGCGCCGCGAGCACGGTGAGCCCGGCGCCTCCGAGCGCGAGCGCGAGAAGCGTCGCGATGCCGCGCTTCCTATGTCCTGACCTGTTCAACTGCTTCCCCCCACAGGGTTGTCGACGCCTTCGTCTCCCTCGGGCGCCCTGGGGGAATCATGCAACAGATGTGAAGGTTATGTGTGCAAGTTGTTGGCGATGCATGGACGTTCTCCCGTACTCCCCCCGAAACAGGGCGGCACCCGGAGCCATGAGGGGGCTCCGGGTGCCGTGCCGCGGCGGGCCGTCGACCCCACGGGTCAGAGCGATGTCGAGAGACCCGGCCGCGGGGACAGGGGGCTGGTCAGCCCAGGCGCCGGACCAGCGCGTGGTACTCGTCCCACAGTTCCTTCGGGGTGTGGTCGCCGAAGGTGTTGAGGTGCTCGGGGATCAGCGCGGCCTCCTCACGCCAGATCTCCTTGTCGACGTCGAGCAGGAAGTCGAGGTCGGACGCGGAGAGGTCCAGCCCCTCGGTGTCCAGGGAGCCCTTGGCCGGCAGGATGCCGATCGGGGTCTCGACACCCTCCGCCGTGCCCTCCAGCCGCTCGACGATCCATTTGAGGACGCGGCTGTTCTCACCGAAGCCGGGCCACACGAACTCGCCCGCGTCGTTCTTGCGGAACCAGTTCACGTAGTAGATCTTCGGCAGCTTGGACGCGTCGGGCTTGTCGTTGCCGACCGTGACCCAGTGCTTCATGTAGTCGCCCATGTTGTAGCCGCAGAACGGCAGCATGGCGAACGGGTCGCGGCGCAGCTCGCCGACCTTGCCCTCGGCGGCGGCGGTCTTCTCGGAGGCGACGTTGGCGCCGAGGAAGACGCCGTGCTGCCAGGTGAACGACTCGGTGACCAGCGGGACCGCCGAGGCGCGGCGGCCGCCGAAGAGGATCGCCGAGATCGGCACGCCCTTCGGGTCCTCCCACTCGGGCGCGATGATCGGGCACTGGCCGGCCGGGACGGTGAAGCGGGCGTTGGGGTGGGCGGCGGGCGTGCCGGACTCGGGGGTCCAGTCGTTGCCCTTCCAGTCCGTGAGGTGCGCGGGGAGCTCCTCGGTCATGCCCTCCCACCACACGTCACCGTCGTCGGTGAGCGCGACGTTGGTGAAGACGGAGTTGCCCCACATGGTCTTCATGGCGTTGGCGTTGGTGTGTTCGCCGGTGCCGGGCGCGACACCGAAGAAACCGGCCTCGGGGTTGATCGCGTACAGCCGGCCGTCCTCACCGAACCGCATCCAGGCGATGTCGTCACCGATGGTCTCCACGGTCCAGCCGGGGATCGTGGGCTCCAGCATGGCGAGGTTGGTCTTGCCGCAGGCGCTCGGGAACGCGGCCGCGACATACCTGCTCTCCCCGCGCGGCGGGGTGAGCTTCAGGATCAGCATGTGCTCCGCGAGCCAGCCCTCGTCACGGGCCATGACGGAGGCGATGCGCAGCGCGTAGCACTTCTTGCCCAGCAGGGCGTTGCCGCCGTAGCCGGAGCCGTAGGACCAGATCTCCCGGTCCTCGGGGAAGTGCGAGATGTACTTGGTGGAGTTGCACGGCCACGGGACGTCCTCCTGACCCTCCTCCAGCGGCGCGCCGAGGGTGTGGACGGCCTTGACGAAGAAGCCGTCGGTGCCGAGTTCGTCCAGGACCTCCTGGCCCATGCGCGTCATCGTGCGCATCGAGACGGCGACGTACGCGGAGTCGGTGATCTCGACGCCGATCGCGGAGAGCGGCGAGCCGACGGGGCCCATGCAGAACGGCACGACGTACAGGGTGCGGCCGCGCATCGAGCCGCGGAAGACGCCCTGCTCGCCCACGAAGATCTCCCGCATCTCGGCGGGGTCCTTCCAGTGGTTCGTCGGGCCCGCGTCCTCCTCCTTCCCGGAGCAGATGAACGTCCGGGTCTCGACGCGGGCGACGTCGCTGGGGTCGGACGCGGCGTGGTACGAGTTCGGGCGCTTGACCGGGTCGAGCTTCGTGAAGGTGCCCTTGGCGACGAGCTCCTCGCACAGGCGCTCGTACTCGGCCTCGGAGCCGTCGCACCAGACCACCCGGTCCGGCTGGGTGAGGGCGGCGATCTCGTCCACCCAGGAGACGAGCTCCTGGTGCCGAGTGGGAACAGTGAGGGGAGCCGCGATGTCTCGCGCCACGATCGCTCCTTGAAGAGAGGGTGTGTTGTCAGGCCCCGTGGGGGCTGCGACCCGGATGCTGACCCCTTCGAATTCCCCTGGCGCTCATCCGGTGCCGACCGCACTCATTTGATCATCCGACCATCGCGCCCATATGTCCAGAGGGCCGCCCACGTGAGCATCACCACTCGGATCGGTTACCTACGGAAGCGTAGGTAGCATGCGGACATGACTTCTGCCGCCTCCGCGTCCGGACCTGTCGAGCTCACGGACCCCGTCCCGGTCAAGCCACGGATGCGTGGCTGGCTGCACGCCGGAATGTTCCCCGCCGTGGTCATCGCCGGAATCGCTCTCATAGCCCTGGCCGACAGCACCCGCGCGCAGATCGCCTGCACCGTCTACGTCATCAGCGCCTGTCTGCTGTTCGGTGTGAGCGGGGTCTACCACCGAGGCACCTGGGGTCCGCGCGGCGAAGCGGTGCTGCGCAGACTGGACCACGCGAACATCTTCCTGATCATCGCGGGCACCTACACGCCGCTGGCCCTCCTGCTGCTGCCCGCGTCCACCAGCCGCCCGCTCATGTGGGCGATCTGGGGTGCCGCGGCGGCCGGCATCGCCTTCCGGGTGTTCTGGGTCGGCGCCCCGCGCTGGCTCTACACCCCGTGCTACATCGCCATGGGCTGGGCGGCGGTCTTCTTCCTGCCGGACTTCATGCGCGCCGGCGGCGTCGCGGTGCTGGTCCTCGTCGTCGTCGGCGGACTGCTCTACAGCGTGGGGGGCGTCATCTACGGCCTGCAGCGCCCGAACCCGTCTCCGCGCTGGTTCGGCTTCCACGAGGTGTTCCACTCGCTGACGCTGGCGGCGTTCATCGCGCACTACGTCGGCATCTCCCTGGTGGCCTACCAGCAGTGAGACCCCCCACCGCATGAGGACGGGCCCGGCCACCACGCACCACGGCCGGGCCCGTCCTCATGGGTCAGGCGCCCAGCTTCGCCGCCAGCTCCTCCGCGTCCGTCGTCGGCGCGTCGCACACGAAGTGCCGGCAGACGTACGCGGCCGGCTCACCGCCCATCGACGGCCGGTCCACCAGCAACGGGAACTCGGTGCCCGCGTCCGGCCCCTCCCCCGCCGCGACGACCGCGCCGGGCGACCGTCCCAGCAACGCCGTCCGGTGCAGCTCCCCGCCGACCGGCCCGGCCACCGCGACCTCGCGCGGGCCGTCCAGCAGCGCCTCGGCGACCGCCAGCCCCCAGCCGATGAACCGGGGCGCCTTCGGGCCGAGCGCCCCGACGATGCCCAGGGCGCCCTCGGCCGCCGTACGGTGCGCCTCGGAGCCGGTGTGCGCGGCGTAGGAGAGCAGCGCGCCCGAGGCGGCGGTCCAGCCGGCCGGGGTGGCGCTGTCGGTGGGGTCCTGGGGGCGGCGGATCAGCCGCTCGGCGTCATCGGCCGTGTCGTACAGCTGCCCGCCCTCGCCGGTGAAGCGCTCCAGCACGATGTCCAGCAGGAAACCCGCGAACTCCAGCCAGGCACCCTCACCGGTGACCGAGGCGAGCGCGAGGAACCCCTCGGCGACATCGCCGTAGTCCTCCAGGACCCCCGCGTTGTCCCCTGCGCGCCCGTCCTTCGACGTGCGGCAGAGCCGTGCGACGTCACCCATGTGCACCCGTACCAGCAGGTCGGCGGCCTCGGTGGCCCGCTCGACGAGGTCCGGGCGGCCGAAGTACGCCCCGGTCTCGGCGAGGGCGGCGATCGCCAGCCCGTTCCAGGCGGCCACGACCTTGTCGTCGCGCTCGGGACGCGCCCGCAGCTCACGCGCCGCGAACAGCCGGGAGCGTACGCCGGCGACCCGGACGGCGTCCTCCGCCTCGTCCTCCGCCCCGGCCCGCACGAGCCGCAGCACGGAGGAGCCCTCCTCGAAGGTGCCCTCCTCGGTGACCCCGAAGTGCGCGGCGGCGAAGGCGGCGTCCTCCTCACCCAGCACCTCGCGCAGCTGCGCGGGCGTCCACACGTAGAACGCGCCCTCGACGTGGCGGCCCTGCGCGTCCTCGCTGTCGGCGTCCAGCGCGGAGGCGAAGCCGCCCTCGGCGGTCCGCAGCTCACGCACCATGAAGTCGGCCGTCTCCAGCGCCACCCGGCGCGCCAGGTCCGAGCCGGTGGCCCGCCACAGATGGGCGTACACGCGGCACAGCAGTGCGTTGTCGTACAGCATCTTCTCGAAGTGCGGGACGATCCACTCGCGGTCCACCGAGTAGCGGGCGAAGCCTCCGCCGAGCTGGTCGTAGATCCCTCCGCGCGCCATGGCGGCGCAGCTGTCGGCGGCCATCTGCAGGGCGCCCTCGGCACCCGTACGGGCGTGGTGGCGCAGCAGGAACTCGAGGACCATGGACGGCGGGAACTTGGGCGCGCCGCCGAAACCGCCGTGCTTCTCGTCGTAGTCACGGGTCAGCCGCAGCAGTGCCTGCGCCAGCTCCGCCTCGCCCGGCACGGCGCCCTCCCCGGCGGTCAGGGAGCGGCTCGCGAGGTCGCGGACGATGCGCCCGGCGACCTCGGCGACCTCGTCGCGCCGGTCGGTCCAGGCGGCCACGACCCCCTCGAGGACCTGCTGGAAGGACGGCATACCGTGGCGGGGCTCGGGTGGGAAGTACGTGCCGAAGTAGAAGGGTTCGGCGTCGGCGGTGAGGAAGACGGTCATCGGCCAGCCGCCCTGGCCGGTCGCGGCCTGCACGGCCTCCATGTACACGGCGTCGACGTCGGGGCGTTCCTCCCGGTCGACCTTCACCGGCACGAAGTGCGCGTTGAGGTAGCCGGCGACGGTCGCGTCCTCGAAGGACTCGTGCGCCATCACATGGCACCAGTGGCACGCGGAGTAGCCGACCGACAGCAGAACGGGTACGTCACGCCGTTTCGCTTCCTCGAACGCCTCAGGTCCCCACGGCCACCAGTCGACCGGATTGTCGGCATGCTGAAGCAGATAAGGCGAGGTCACACCAGCCAACCGGTTCATACGCCCCAGCCTCTCACAGCGCCTGCCGCGACCGGTGAAGCGCTGACGAGCCCGCCTCACTTGGCCGAATTGCACTTATGCGCCATGACGTGGTGGGCGGCTCCTTCCCTTCCGAGTCGGGCAGCCCGGCACCTAGGAACAGTAGGCTGAGCGCAGCAGCGCCGGACCTGCCGAGGCCTCTCGAAGGAGGTACACCATGACCGCCGAGATGGTGGCGCCCGCGTGGATGCATGCGCAGATCAGCGCGGAACGGTACGACTCCTGGTCCGAGGAGCAGTGCGCCGGCATCGAGATCGTGGACGGGATGGTCGTCGTGAGCCCGAGCGCCTCCAAGCGCCACAACCGGCTGGCCCGAATCCTGGCCAATGCCCTGGACGCAGCTGCGGGCCCGGACTGGAACGCCGACACGGACTTCGACGTCCGCCTGCAGGACGTCCCCCTCACCAACCGCCGCCCGGATGTCATCGTCTACCGGGCAAACACCATCGACCTCACGCCCACCCGCCCGGAGCATGTCCTCCTGGTGGTCGAGGTCGTGTCGCCCGGCTCGGAGACCACCGACCGGATCGTGAAGGTGGACCAGTACGCCAAGGCCGGTATCCCTTTCTACTGGCGGGTCGAGCAGGCCGCCACCGGGATCCCGATCGTGTACACCTACGTCCTCGATCCCGCCACCAAGGCGTACAGGGACGGCGAGATGTTCACCGGCGCGATCAAGGCTGCGGCGCCTTTCTCCGTCACGGTCGATCTCGGGGTCGTGTAAGAGCGGAGAAGCCTCCCCGCTTTCGACATCTGACTGGCAGCACCCGGACCCTCCTTCTTCGCGGACCGACCGGAACAGTCCTCGCCTCAGGCCGGATGCGCCACCTGCGTACCCCATGCCGGTTCGCAAGCGACCGTTAACCGCGCCCGGTCAGGAACCGATCGAGGTCACACCGACGGAAGACCGCGCCGGTCAAGGACGGAAACCGTGACACTGCGGGCAGGTGCGAGCCGACACCTTCGACCACCCACGCGCGCCACGACCATGAGGTCGAGCAGTGCGTCGACCACACCGCCCTACTTCTTGTGCAAGTGACAGTAACTGAAGTACCTTGCAGGACATGCAAGATGACGCATGGTCACCACCTCCTGTCCTGTTGACGGTCGACCTCGTGATCCTGACGCTGCGGGAAAGCCGTCTGCACGTCCTCCTGGTGGAGCGGGGCGAAGATCCCTTCCGGGGCATGCTCGCGCTGCCCGGGGGGTTCCTGAGCCACGATGGCGAGGAGATCCTGGACGCCGCCCACCGCGAACTGAGTGAGGAAACGGCCCTGACCTCCGGCTGGGTGCACCTTGAAGAGCTGGCCGTGTACGGAAGCCCGGGCCGCGACCCACGGGGCCGAGTCGTCTCCGTAGCCCACCTGGCGATCGCGCCGGGGCTGCCCGACCCTGTCGCGGGGACGGATGCCACCGATGCCGCGTGGATTCCCGCAGAAGCCGTCCTGTCCGGCGAGGCGCCCCTCGCCTTCGACCACCGTCAAATCGCCGCGGACGGGATCGAACGCGCGCGCACAAAGATCGAATTCTCGGCGCTGGCCACTGCTTTCTGCGGGGAGAGTTTCACCATCGCAGAGCTGCAGCAGGTGTACGAGGCCGTCTGGGGTACCACGCTCGACACCCGCAATTTCTACCGGAAGGTCCAAGCCACGAAGGGATTCATCGTCCCCGTCGGCACGGACCGCAAAACTACGGGAGGACGGCCCGCACGGCTGTACCGGGCCGGTCCGAGAACCGTGCTGTTCCCACCGCTGATCCGACCCGCGCCATCTGCGACGGAAGAAAACACGAGAGGGGAAGAGGAGTAGATGCCGAAAGGCCCGGTGGTGATTCTCACCGCCCTCAATCTTGAATACCAGTCCGTGCGGGCGAGGTTGGCGGATCTCCAGGTGCATCTCCACGAACGCGGTACCCGGTTCGAGGTGGGAACCGTACGGGGCACATCGCGCCGTGTCGCGCTCGGCCTGACGAACAAGGGGAACCATTCCGCCGCGGTGATCGCCGAACGCGCGATCCAGGAGTTCTCTCCGGTGGCCGTGTTATTCGTCGGGGTCGCCGGAGCCCTCTGGGACAACACCAGGCTGGGTGACGTGGTGATGGCGTCACACGTATACGCCTACCACGGCGGGACCAGCGAGGACGACGGGCTCAAAGCCCGTCCCCGGGTGTGGGAAGCGCCGCACGGCATCAGCCAGCTTGCCTCGCACCTGGCCCGCTTGAACGACTGGGCGGACCCCGCACCCGGTCACGAGGACGGACCGCAGGTGCGCTTCGGGCCGATCGCCGCCGGCGAGATCGTCCAGAACTCAAGGATCTCGGCCGAGGCGAAGTGGATCCGGCAGCACTACAACGACGCGCTCGCCATCGAGATGGAGGCGGCCGGTGTGGCCCAGGCCGGACATCTCAGCGGGGCGCCGGTGGCCATCGTCCGAGGGATCAGCGACCGGGCGGACGGCACGAAAAACAGTTCGGACGACCGCAACTGGCAGCCACGGGCCGCGACGAACGCGGCGGCGTTCGCCATCCGGTTGGCAGGGGAACTGGTGGACGAGCAGGAGGAGGCCGCGAGGCCTCAGGATGACAGTGCCCGTTCGGCCGACCGGTCCGAGCGGCGCGTCAGCAACACCGTCCACAACAGCACCGTCGGCATCATGGCCGGCTCAGTCACGGGCAGCAGTGTCCACATGAACGCGGTCTCGAAGGCATCCGGCCCGGCGGACCTGATCACGGAGCTGAACGGTTTCCGCGATCAGCTGGGGTGGCACCGTACCGAGGGCACCCTCGACGAGGACAGCCACCGGGAGGCCCTGGCCGATCTGGACTCCGCCCTCCGGTCAGCCGGGGAGCGCACCCCAGAGTCGTCGAAGCGGACGACCATGACGCTCAAAAGGCTGCGCGGGCTGGTCGCGGACTGCCCCGCACTGGTGGCCGCGTTGACTCCGCTGGTTGCCGCAGCCGGTGACCTGACATGAACCACGACGAGGCCGCCCCTTACCACTCGGCGGCGTACAACTCGACCGTCGGGATCCAGGCCGAAACCGTACACAACTCCAACGTCTACTTCGTCCATCCGGACGCCTCGCCGCAGGAGAAGTACCGAGTCGGCGTACAACTTCTGGAAGACGGCGTCCCCAGCCGGGCCCGCGAAATGATCACTGATGCGATCGCCCACGGGTACGACAGCACGGAAGTTCGCTTCCACTGGGTGCTCGCCATGCTCAGCGCACGCACCCACCACGACCTGACCACCGAGGAGGTCGGGCAGCTGCGTTACGCCTCCGGGCTCGTGCGGCACTTCGCCGAGGACAGGTGGAAGCAAGCCCTGCGCGTTACTTTCGACCTGTTGGCGGTCCTCAGCACCGCCAGCAGCAAGACCGGCCCCGTACTGAAGGAACTGCAGGACCTGCCGCTCCGCCAGCACGACGCGATCCTCCGCCACCTCGACGTGATACTCACCGGAGGACTGAAGGACGACCTGTGGGCGGAGACCCTCGGGCGTGCCAGGGCGGAACGCTTCGGCAACGGCCGGGCCCAGCGGGTCTGGGCCTACTTCGCGCCCGACCCCATCGGGGCGCGGGCCGTTCGGCCCCGCCCGAGCACCGCTGCCGCCGCCAAGGCGGCCCTCCCTGTCCGGGCGGTTCTGTTCGCCATCAGCAGTACCCTCCTTGGGGCCCTAGCTCTGATCGCGAATCCGGCCCAGGCGATCGTCGAGTCAGCGGTGGCACTCGGCGCGGGCCTGACCGCGGCGCGCTTCGGCGTTCGGTGGTGGGGTCAGGAGCCCAAGCCTGGCTTCGGGACTGAGGCTCACGTCTCGGATCCGCGCGATCCGCCAACCACCGAGGACCGGTTCACCAAGCGCGTCCGCCATTCGTTCGAGCACTACTTCAGCATTCGAAGGCCCCACGGCTTCACCGCGGACGCCTGGCTCGGTCACACGGTTCAGATCCGCAGCAGCCTCGCCACCGAGATCGCGGACCTCTACCGGGAGAGCCGGACCCCTGTGGAGCGAGTCGACTGGCTGATCCGGTACCTCGCCGAAGACGCCCGAGATCGATACAACAACGGCACACTGTCCGATCGTTACCGCCAGGACCAGACGTCGGGCAGGACGAAGGCCCTGACCGTGGCAGCCCTCGCCGTTCTCGGAGTCGGGGCTCTGGCAGGGCTCGGCACGGCGGCCATCGGTGCCGCCCAACCGCGGCCTCTGTGGGCGTTCCTGGCCGTGCTCGGTGCGGCTTGGTCAGGGCACGCGACCGCTTCCCGATGGCTGGAGGTCCGGCGTGAAGAACACCGGCTGAACCGGGAGACCCAGGAATACAGCGAGCATTTGGCCGAACGGCAGATTGCCTACGATCGCTGGAAGTCGTTCCTGGACGCTACGCGCCCCAGCGAACTGGAGATGGAGACCTGGCTCACCTGCGACAAGACCTCGTTCGTCGATGAGGCACTCCAGCACTACCGGCTCACCTGGCGCGACCTGATCACCCACACCATCCTGTTGGCCCCCGGTCCCTCCTACAAGCGTGGCCGGGTCCGAGGCGGCCCATGGCGGTACTCGCGCTACGTGTTCCGCCTGTTCCTGTTCACCCAGGACGGTATCCGCGAGATCAGCTCCGAGTTCGACTTCTTCGACGGAACGCGCAAAAACGAGCAGCGGAGCAACTACCGGTTCGACGCGCTGACCTCCGTACAGGTGACGGAGAACGCCGACATCGGCTACGACCTGGAGCTCTTCCTCGCCAACGGACCGGCCAGGAGGATCCGCGTCAAAGACGCCGACGCCCATCAACTGGCACCGACCGAGAATTCCCAGGAAATTTCCGAGATCAACCTCAGCACCGCCGGATCCCCCCACACCTTCCGCCTCCTGGAGGGGGTAGCAGCGGACGGAAAGCGCTGGATCGAACGGCACGGCCCCGACAGCCTGGCACCCTTCCAGACCGCCGGCTGATCCTGAAATCGAGCATAGGGGTGCCTGTGACCGCTACGGATGACGTTACCGAGAGCAAGATTCTTCTGGCGGAGTACGACCGCCTCAAGGAGGAACAGAAGACCCGCATTGGGTTCCGCGACAACCTGCTCTACTTCACGCTCGCCGCAGCCACCGCGATCGTGGCGATCACCGCCCAGAGCGGACAGCCCCAGCTACTGCTCTCCGTCCCCGCGATCTGTCTGATCCTGGGCTGGACCTACCTGGTCAACGACGAGAAGATCTCGGCGATCGGCCGCTACGTCCGTGACCGGCTGGGGCCACGCTTGGGAGAACTCACCTCCGCCCACAGCGCAGTGTTCGGCTGGGAGACCTACCACCGCAACGTTGCGGGCCGCACCGTGCGCAAGCGGCTTCAGACGGCGGTGGATCTGTTCGCCTACCTGGTTCTGCCCATGGTCTGCACGACCGCGTTCTGGTGCTCTCCTGTCATACAGCCCCTGCTCTTACTCGCGTCTCTTGGGCAAACACTCGCCTTGGCTGTACTGGGCTGGCAGTTCCTGCGCCGCAGGGAGCGCGCATAAAGTGGGTGTTCTCCCGACTGTGAGTGGAACCGGTCGGCCTGGAGGACTCCCTGACTGATGTGGAGCTGCTTCAGGACGCAGGCGGGCTGCACGGGCGCGAGTGCGCGATCGATACCCTCGCCGCCGCGCTCGCGCTCCACGTCTCGACCCTCGTGATCGTTTTGACCTCCGACCGTGACGACTGGTCGAGCTCTGCGGGAAGCGCGTGATCATCAGAGACGTGTGCGCACCGCCGACTGAGCACGGGGACGCCGCGCCGACGGGCCTCGTCGAACGCCTCGGGCGACCACGGCCACCAGTCGACGGGATGGTCGGCGTGCTGGAAGGAGGTAAGGGGAGGTGGTCTGCGCGAGTCGGTTGGCCATGCCTCAATCCTCGCGCATGCCCGGGTGCCACGAGGGCAACGGCCGGACGGGACGTGAGGACGGCCGGATCAGGCGCGCTGAGGGACGTGACGGCGTCGGCGTCGGCCGGGGCACGCCGGAGAGTGGGGACCCCGGCCGACGGGAACCCCGGGACGTCTGTGGGCTCCTACGCGGGCCGGGAGAGCGTGGACGGCTCCGTACGGCCCGCCCCGGACCCGGGTCTCTCCTCCGGGTCCCCCTCACCGGGCCACAGCGCCCACGCGCCGAGCAGCACCGCCACGACTCCCACGGCGAGCACGGCGGCCTTCACCCCGGCCGTGCCCGCGGCCCCGCCGCCGGCGGTCCGTCCGGCACCATCCGACCCGGCCCCCGGCCCTGCCGCCGACGCGCCCGCCGCGACACCGGCCGCCGCGCGGGCCTCCAGATAGGCCGGACCGCCGAACAGCAGCACCGCCGCGGGAAGGACCGTGCGCAGTCGGTGGTCGAGATCGGTCAGCTCACCGGCCGTCCTGCGGCACCGGCCGCACCGCTCCAGATGCCGGTCCAGGTGGGCGTCCGGGCGCGGACGGGACCTCCGTACGGCGGCCGCCAGCCGGTCACCGCACCGGCGGCACTCCTCGTCGGCGCTGCCCTGGCTCGCGTGGGCCGCGAGACAGGCCTCCTTGAGCCCCTCCCGGGCGCGGGCGGTCAGCGAGGCCACTCCGCCGGGTGTGAGGCCCAGCAGGACCCCCACCTCCGCCGCGGGTTCCTCCTCCACCACCACGTGCCACAGGACGGCACGCCACCGCTCGGGCAGCGACCGGAAGGCCACCGCCACGGTGCCGCCCTCCTCCGCGCGGACCACGTGTTCCTCGCCGTTCACCGGACCGGCTTGCTCGCGCCGGGCGGCGGCGTCCAGCCAGGCGCCGAACCCGGGAGCCAGATCGACCCGTCGGGAGCGTTCGGCCCAGTCGGCGGCGGTGTGGCGCACGACGGTCAGCAGATAGGGCCGCCATCCGTCGACCGGCCCCTTGCCGTCACGCACCGCCTGCACCGTGCGGGCGAACGCCTCCGAGGTGAGGTCCTCCGCGGTGTGCGGGTCGCGGCAGCAGGTCCGGGCGTACATCAGCACGGCGGACGCGTGCCGGCGGTAGAGCTCGGCGGTCGCACCGCCGTCGCCGTAGTCGCGTATCGCGGCCGTCAGCAGCGCGTCGGTCCGCTCGTCCCCGGCACCGGTCGACCGGTGCCGGCCCGGGGTGCCGTCCCCGCGCGTCCGGCCCGCATTGCCCCGTTCGGTCATGTCCAGCGCTCCGCATCCGTACGTCCTGTCCGGCGGGCAGTCTCGCAGACTCCCTGTCGCCGGGGCGCCGCAGCAAGGACACTGGACGGTCCACACAGCGGATCCGGCCGGGGTCGGGAACGAGGGGGATGTATGGGGATGCGGGACAGCCATCGTGCGGAAGCCGAACGGCTGTTGGTACGTGCCGTGGAGGAAGAGGCACGGCGGACGGGAGGCCGTACGGACACCGGCGCACTGCTGGCGCGTGCGCGGGGCGCACTCGACACCATGGCGGCGGGTGTCGCGGACGAATACGCCGCCTACACCCAGGCGTTGGACGCCGCCGGGGCCGGCCAACAGCCCCTGTCGGCACGTTTCAGCAGAGCGACGCTCGGAACACCGCTGCTGGTGACGGGAGTTGCCGCCGCAGCGGCCTTCGGCGCCGACCTGGCGCTCGGCACCGCGACCGGCCTCGCCCTGGGCGCCGGCGCGGTCGTCGCCGTGGCGGGGACGACCGCGACGGTGGCCCGGGTCACCGCCTCGCACTGGCCCGCCGCCCATCGCAGGGCGGGCGAACGCAACCAGCCCGGTGGCCCCGAACAGCTGCGGCTGGAGTGGCTGACGGCCTTGGAGGTACGGGGCATCCGCCCGTACCTCGACCAGCAGCGGATACTGACGGCTTCGGCCCGGCCGCCGAAGAAGTCGAGCGCGTCCGTGGTGGCGCAGCTGCGCGGCGGTGACCGCAGCGCGGCCGCCCGCACCCGGTCGGTCCTCGACCAGTCCTTCGGTCATCTGCCTGCCCCGGACGGCCCGTTCGCGGGCCGTCGCACCGAATTGGCGCAGATCACCCAGTGGGTGCACGCCGCCCGCGCCGCGACCGAGACCAGGCCGACCGTCGTCGTCCTGCACGGCCCCCCGGGCTCCGGGCGCACCATGCTCGCCGTACGGGCCGCGCACGCGCTCAAGGACCAGTTCCGCGGGGCGTGCGTGGTGGATCTGCGGGGCGATGTCGCCGGCGAGGCCCCGCTGCCGACCCGGGACGCCCTGCTGCACCTGCTGAACCGGCTGGGCGCACCGCGTGAGCAGTTGCTGTTCCGGGAGAGGTCATCCGCCCAGCAGCAGGTACGGCGGCTGGGCGAGCTCTACCACCAGCACCTGACGGGCACACCCGTCACGGTCGTCCTGGACGACGCCACCGACCCCGCCCAGGTCCGCACCCTCCTGCCCGAACGCTCCGACAGCCTGGTCCTCGTCACCTCACGCGAGCCCCTCGGCCTTCCCGCCGACATCCCCGCGCGGGTGCACCACCTGCCCGTCGGCGGCCTGGACGCGGCGGGCGCCGAGGAACTGCTGCGCGCATCGGCCGAGGACGAGCGCGACGGCCCGTACGACCACCCGTCGACCGACGCCGTCGTCGAGCTGTGCGGTGGCCTGCCGCTCGCCCTGCGCGTCGCGGGTTCCGCCCTCGGCGCCCGCACCCGGGCGGAGCTCGCGGAGGCCCTCGGGGCGTACGGTCCGGTCGCGCCCGTCGAGCGGGCCCTGTGGCTGCGCTACACCGACCAGCCCGACCCGGCGAGGCGGCTGCTGCGCCGGCTCGCCCTGGCCGGCCGCGCCAGCCTCGGGGCCGGCGCGGCGGCGTCGCTGCTGTCCTGTGACGAGCAGGAGGCCGGCCGTCTGCTGGAATCTCTGGCCCGGGCCGGGCTCCTGGTCCACGTGCGGGGCGCGCGCTACCGGCTGCACGACCTCGTACGGGAATTCGCGCTGGCCCGGCTGCTGGACGAGGAGCCGGCGGCCGACCGTACGGCCGCGCAGGAACGCCTCATCCAGAACTACGCGGAGCTCGCCGACGCGGTGATCCGCATGGTGGACGGCAAGATGTCCACCCGCGCCGGGCAGTTCGGCTCGCACGGCTTCAGCTCACTGGACGCCGCCCTGCGCTGGCTGGACGACGAGTCGAGCTTCATCACCTCGGCGCTGCGGCACGCGGAGGGCGTCGACCAGGGGGCGGTGCTGCATCTGCTGGGCGCCCTGTGCGACTACTGCCTGCTGCGCGGCGACCTCTACCGGCTCGGGGAGATCAGCGAGCTGACCCAGGCCGTCGACCAAGGGCTCCTGGAGCGGTCGGTCCAGTGGCGTACGGGGATCGCGGCCCGGCAGCTCGGTGAGCTCGACAAGGCCCGCACCACGCTGTCCTCGGTCGTCGGCCTCTACCGCGAGGCGCAGAACGACGCGGGCGCCGCCCTCGCCCTGTGCTCGCTCGGCATCACGCTGCACCACCAGGGCAATCTGACCGAGGCCTCGGCGCGGCTGCGGGAGGCGCTGGCCCTGCAGGCCTCACCGGAGCAGGCCGAGGACCGGGCCTGGTCCCTGCACGCCCTGGCCGCCGTCGAGCGGGACCGGGCCAATCCGTCCGAGGCCCTGACCCTGCTGGACACCGCGCTCGCCCTGCACCGCGAGGGCGAGTCCCTGCACGGCGAGGCCTGGTCCCACTTCCAGCTCGGCCAGGTCTGCCTGCGCCTCGGCGAGGTCGCCCGGGCCGAGGAGGAGCTGTCCACCGCGCTGGAGCTGTACGGCCGCACCCGGGACGAGCGCGGGGAGGCCTGGGCCCTGACCCAGCTGGCCCGCGCCCGCCTGCTCGACGGCGATCCCGCCCCGGCGGTGGAGGATCTGCGCGGCGCCCTCGCCAGGCACCGGGCCAACGAGGACGCCCGGGGCGAGGCGTGGACCCGGTACTACCTGGGGCAGGCGCTGGAGGAGGACGGCGACACCGACCAGGCGGTACGGGAGCTGGAGCGGGCCCGCACGATGTTCTCCCGCATGCGGGACGTGTACGGGCTGGCCTGCGCCCGCCACCACTCGGGCCGGGTCACCCGCGACCAGCGGGCCGCGCAGACGGGCAACCTGCGCAACTCCGGTTTCGCCCGGCAGCTCCTGGCCGACGCCCGGGCCGACTTCCGGCGGATCGGGGTGCCCCACGGCGAGGCGTGGACCTGCCTGGAGCTGGCCCTGGTCGACGGTGGGAACAACCGCGCGGCGCAGGCCCTGGAGCTCTGCGGCGAAGCGATCACCCTGTTCGCCTCGTACGGTGATGCCCGGGGCGGCGACTGGGCGGCGTTCCTGCGGTGCACACTGCTGCCGTACGCCTCCCCGGGCGGCAGCGAGGTGGGCACCGCGGTGGCCCAGCAGGAGATCGCGGACCTGCTGGAGGCCTCCCACCCGCTGCGGGACGCCGAGCTGGCGGACTGTGCGGAGTCCTTCCGGGTCGTCCTGAACCGCGGTGTGGACCTGGACGACGGCTGGCAGGCCTGGCGGCTCGGCCTGACGCCGTCCCGGCACGCCCGCGAGGTGATGGGGGTGCCGGTGGGCGTACGGCCCTGAGCGGGCCCGCGGCGGGGCGGGCCGGCTGCCCGGCCCCGTCGGTGTCAGCCCTTGCCCGGGGCGGTCGCCTTCGCCTCCGTGCCGGAGGCGGCGGCCTCCGCCTTCCCGTCGGTGCCCGCGGGCACCGCGGCCGGGTCGGGGGCCTCCTCGAAGTCGACCTTGCCCATGTGGCGGTTCATCGACTTCATCAGGAACCACACCCCGACGGCGAGTGCCGCGAAGACGAGGAAGCCGAGAACGCCGGGAGTCACCTTGTTCTCGTCGAGCTCCTTGGCGGCGAGCGGAACGAACTGCGTCAGTGCCTGGGTCGCGTACATATCAGGCATTGTCGCGGATGCCCGCGAAGAGGTCGCTCTCGGGGAGGGACGTAGCGACCAGAGACTTGGCCAGCTCGTACTCCTCGGTCGGCCAGACCTCCCGCTGGATGTCCATCGGCACGCGGAACCAGCCGCCGTCCGGATCGATCTGCGTGGCGTGCGCGATCAGCGCCTTGTCCCGGATCTCGAAGAAGTCATCGCACGGGATGTGCGTGGTCAGCGTGCGCTCGGCGCGCTCGAACTCCTTCCACCGCTCCAGCCATTCGCCGTACGGGGACTCCAGCCCACGGGCGAGGAGCGCCTCGTGCAGCGCGACCGTGCGGGGCTTGTTGAAGCCCTGGTTGTAGTAGAGCTTCTGCGGCTGGAAGGCCGGGCCGAACTCCGCCTCGGGGTACCTCTCGGTGTCCGCGGCGCCCTCGAACGCGATCATCGAGATCGTGTGCGTCTTGATGTGGTCGGGGTGCGGGTACCCGCCGTTCTCGTCGTACGTGGTGATCACCTGCGGCCGGAACGCACGGATCTTCGCGACGAGACGTCCCGCCGCAGTCTCGTCGTCCTCCAGCGCGAAGCAGCCCTCCGGCAGCGGCGGCAGCGGGTCACCCTCGGGCAGACCCGAGTCGACGAAGCCGAGCCACTCCTGCTGGACTCCCAGGATCTCCCGGGCCTCGTCCATCTCCTTCTTGCGCACCTCGTGGATGTTCGCCTCGATGTACGCGTCCCCCTGGAGCTTCGGATTGAGGATGGATCCCCGCTCGCCCCCCGTGCAGGTGACGACCAGGACGTCCACCCCCTCGGACACGTACTTGGCCATGGTGGCCGCGCCCTTGCTCGACTCGTCGTCGGGGTGGGCGTGAACGGCCATCAGTCGCAGCTGCTCGGTCAAGACTCGGTCCTCAGTGATTCGTCGCAGTGGTCGGCTTCTATAGTGACTGAACCGGGGGGTGGAAAATTCCTCGAACCCCGGTACGGGAGGAACGATCATGGCAGCGGTTCGCGAGGCCTTGCCCGAAGGGCGCTACGGCCGGTCGCAGGATCAGCGGGCGGACCGCGGGCTGAGGATCACCGGCTCCGTGCTGGGCGTGGCCTTCCTCGCCATGATCGGCTGGTTCGGCTACGACTACGTGTCCGGCCAGGACGTCAGCGCCGAGCTCATCAAGTCCAGGATCGTCTCCGACAGCCGCGCCGAGGCACACCTCGAGGTCCGCAAGGAGCCGGACGCCGAAGGACACTGCACGCTCCGCGCCCTGAGCGAGGACGGCGGAGAGGTCGGCCGGGCGGACTTCCGCTTCGACGAGCGCTCCGGGCGGATCGACGAGGTCGTCACCCTGCGCACCACCTCCAGGGCGACGGCCGTGGAGCTCAAGGGGTGCGCGGCGGGGAGCTGACCGCGCCGGGGGCGCGCGCCGCCCCTGATACCGACGCTCTCGGGCTGACCTGCCCGGACGCGCGTGTGAGGTTTTACCTTCTCCCCCTTTTCGCGCGGAATTGTTAGGCTCGTTGTTTCGCCCACCCGTGGCAGCGCATGCTTGGGGTAGGGCGTTGCTTTGTATTCCCAGCACCGACGAGGAGCACCCTGTGACCCAGACCAGCGATAACGTCACCTGGCTCACGCCGGAGGCGTACAACCAGCTGAAGGCAGAGCTGGAGTACCTGTCTGGTCCCGCGCGCACGGAGATCTCCGTCAAGATCGCGGCGGCCCGCGAGGAAGGTGACCTCCGCGAGAACGGCGGCTACCACGCGGCCAAGGAGGAGCAGGGCAAGATGGAGCTCCGGGTCCGTCAGCTGACCCAGCTCCTGGAGCACGCGAAGGTCGGCGAAGCCCCCGCCGACGACGGCGTGGTCGAGCCCGGCATGGTCGTGACGATCGCCTTCGACGGCGACCCGGACGACACGGTCACCTTCCTGCTCGCCTCCCGTGAGTACGCGAGCACCGACATCGAGACCTACTCGCCCCAGTCCCCGCTCGGCATGGGCGTGAACGGCAAGCGGATGGGCGAGGACGCGGAGTACGAGCTGCCGAACGGCAAGAAGGCCACGGTGAAGATCGTCTCGGCGAAGCCCTACCAGGGCTGAGCCCCACACACACGTACGGAGCCCCGGCCGCCCTCGCGGCCGGGGCTCCGTCGTGTCCGGGGGCGGGCGGTGGCCTCAGCGGGCCAGCAGGTCCACGATCGCCGACGTGATCTCGTCGGGAGCCTCCTCGGCCATGAAGTGCCCCGACCGGGTCAGCCGGTGGTCGAGGTCCGGCGCCCACGCCTTCCACACCCCGGCGGCGTCGTAGCCCAGCCGCGCGCCCCAGTCCTGCTGGACGACCGTCACGGGCATCGCCAGCTGCGAACCGGCGTCCAGATCCGCCTGGTCGTGCGTGACGTCGACGCCCGCCGAGGCCCGGTAGTCCGCGACGATCGACGTCACCGCCGCGGCGCTCGCCCGCAGGTACTCGGCACGCACCTCCTGCGGCATGGCGGCCGGGTCGGCGGCCCAGGCGTCGAGGAACGAGCCGAAGAACATGTCCGCACTGTTGGCGATCATCGTCTCCGGCAGGCCGGGCGGTTGCGCCATGAGGAAGAGGTGGTAGCCGACCGCCGCCGGGGCGCCGTGCAGGACGTTCCACATGTCGAGCGTCGGCACGACGTCGAGGATGCCCAGGTGCGTGACGGTCTCGGGGTGGTCGAGCCCGGCGCGGAAGGCGACCAGGGCGCCCCGGTCGTGGCCGACGAGGGCGAAGCGCTCGTGGCCGAGCGCCGCCGCCAGAGCGACGACGTCGGCGGCCATGGTGCGCTTGGCGTAGACCTCGGGCCCGGTGGCGGCCGGCCTGTCGCTGGCGCCGTAGCCCCGCAGGTCGGGGCAGATCACCGTGTGCGCGCCGGCGAGCCGCTCGGCGACGTGCCGCCACATCAGGTGGGTCTGGGGGAAGCCGTGCAACAGCACGACCGGGCTGCCGCTGCCGCCGACGGCGGCAGCCAGCTCCACACCGTCCTCGCCGGGCAGGCGGAAATGATCGAAACCGGGAAGGGTGAGCGCCATGAGGACCGTCCTAGCGGGTCGGGGGCTGACCCGGTCAGCCTGGGCGACGGCGATCAGCAGCCGATCAGTACGAGGCGGCGCTGCCGGTTCCCGGCACGGAGGATGGGGGCATGCGAATCGACGTACTCGGCGCCGTGCGGGCCTTCCACGACGACGGCAGTCCGGTCGGCCTGGGCGGGCCCCGCCATCGCGAGGTACTCGCCCGGCTCGTGGCCGCCGAAGGACGGATGGTCACCACCGACACCCTCGTCGACGACCTGTGGACCGACCCGCCGGCCCGCGCGGTGGGTGCTCTGCGCACGTTCGTCGCCGCCCTGCGCCGCGCCCTCGAACCCGACCGGCCGCCCCGCGATCCACCGTGCGTGCTCGTCACCGAAGGCCCCGGCTACGCGCTGCGCCTGCCGCGCGAGGACGTGGATGTCCACCGCTTCCAGGACACCCTGGCCCGTGCCCGGCGCCACCCCGACGCGGTGACCGGCCTCGGCACGGAACTCGCGGCCTGGCGCGGACCCGCCTACGCCGATGTGACCGGCTCCGAGTGGGCGCGGCGCGAGCGGGCCCGGCTGGAGGAGCTGCGGCTCGAAGGGGTGGAACTGCACGCCCGCGTCCTCCTCGACTCCGGGGAAGACGCCGGCCTCGTCGCCGAGCTGGGCGCCCACGTCGCCGAGCACCCGTGGCGTGAGCCGGCCTGGGGACTGCTCGCCCGCGCGCTCCACCGCGCGGGCCGCCAGGCCGACGCGCTCGCCACCCTCCGCCGCGCCCGCGCGATGCTCGTCGACCGGCTCGGCCTCGACCCGGGTGCCGGCCTCCAACGCCTGGAGACGGACATCCTCAACGGCTACGTGCCCGCCGAAGGAGCACGTACCGCGTGGACCGGTCCTGGTGTCCGACTCGGCCCGCGCACCACCGTGGATCTGGCCCGCACCCTCGCACTGGCGGGCGGCGACGCCCTCGTCCACTCGCGGCGCGACCGCCTCGCCGCCGTACGGGCCGCGGAACGCACCGGAGACCCCGCCCTGACCGCCCGGATCATCGGCGCCTACGACGTACCCGCCCTCTGGAGCCGGGCCGACGACCCCGAGCAGTGCCGCGCCGTCGTCGCGACCGCCGAGCGCACGCTCACCGCGCTCGGCCCCGACGGTCCGGCCGACCTGGTGGCCCGCCTCCTGGCCACGGTCGCCGTCGAGAGCCGCAGCGCCGATGCGTCCGCAACCGAGCTGACCCGCGCCGAGCAGGCGGCACGGCAGGCCGAGGCGCTGGCACGGGACCTGGGCGATCCCGCCCTGCTGGCGTTCGCTCTCGACGGGGTGTTCCTGCAGTCCTTCGCCCGCCCCGGGCTCGCGACGGTACGGGACGGGATCGGCGCCGAGATCCTCGGTCTGGCCGCCCGGCACGAGCTTCCGCACTTCGCCGTACTCGGCCGGCTCATCCGCCTGCAGTCCGCCTCGGCCCTCGGCGACCTCGACGCCGCCGCCTCGCACGCCGAGGCCGCCGAACAGCTCGCCGCCACCACCGAGGCGCCCCTCGTCCCCGTCCTCACCGGGTGGTTCAGGGCCCGGGCCACGGCCGCCCGCAGCACTCAACAGGGCGGACCGACCGCCGCCACGGCCGCCGCGCACTACCGCGCCGCCGAGGACGCCCTCCGGACGGCCGGAATGCCGGGGCTGCACCGTGGCCTGTTCCCCCTCGCCCTCCTGGGGCTGCGCCTGCTGCACGACCGGCCCACGCCCACCGACCCGCACCTCGACTGGGGACCGTACCGACCCTGGGCGCGCCCTCTCGTCCTGCTCGCCCAGGACCGGACCGAGGACGCCCGCGCCGCCCTCGCCGCCGTGCCGGAACCACCGCCCGACCACATGCAGGAGGCCCTGTGGTCCCTGACCGCCCGCGCCGCCGCACACCTGGGCGAACGCGCGACGGCCGCACGGGCCGTGGCTGCCCTGCGCGATGCCCGTAGTGAACACGCGGGCGCCGCCAGCGGGTTGCTGACCCTGGGCCCGGTGGCGCGCTACCTGGCGGAGGCGGAGGCCTGCGCGGGAGCAGGGTGAGCGGGGCCGACGGGCCCTTGGGAGGACCCCGTCACGAGCGGGCCCCCGGCTTAGCGTCCGGCTCCCGGTCCGGGGCAAGGGTCCATGAGATGTGCCGGACGACGGCACGGACGGGCGTCATACCCGGCTCCTGGACCAGTAGTTGGCGACCGCGCGGCCGTCACCCCGCCGCCTGGCGGTACTTACGGACCGCCAGTGTCCGGAAGACGACGAGGATCAGCACCGACCAGATCACCGAGGCCAGGATCGGGTGCCGCATCGGCCAGGCGTCCGGTGTCACGAAGCCCGGCGGCAGGTTGCCGAACAGCTCACGGCAGGCCTGCACGGTGGCGCTGAAGGGGTTCCACTCCGCGATGTGGCGCAGGAACGTCGGCATCTGGTTGGCGTCCACGAAGGCGTTCGAGATGAACGTCAGCGGGAAGAGCCAGATCAGCCCGCCGGACGTGGCCGCCTCGGGCGTGCGCACGACGAGCCCGATCAGGGCGCCGATCCAGGAGAAGGCGTGCCCGAGCAGGAGCAGCAGCAGGAAGCCGAGCAGCACCTTGCCGATGTTCTCGTGGACCCGCCAGCCGACGATGAGCGCGACGCCCGCGAGCACGACGAGTGTGAGCGCGGTCTGGACGAGGTCGGCGAGGGTACGTCCGGTCAGGACGGCGCCCCTGGCCATCGGGAGGGACCTGAACCGGTCGATGAGCCCCTTGTGCATGTCGTCGGCGATACCCGCGCCGGCGCCCGCGGTGGCGAAGGTGACGGTCTGCGCGAAGATGCCCGCCATGAGGAACTCGCGGTAGGCCTGCGGGGAGATGGACCCGCCGACCTTGATGGAACCGCCGAAGACGTAGGTGAACAGCACCACGAACATGATCGGCTGGACCAGGCCGAAGATGACCATCTCCGGGATGCGGGCCATACGGATCAGATTGCGCTTGGCGACGACCAGTGAGTCGGTGACGGACTGGGCGATGCCGCTTCGCAGCCTGATCGGTGCGAGCTTCGGGGTGCCCGTGGTGGCGGTCACTTCCCGTCCTCCTTCCGGCCGTCCGCGGCCTTGTCCGATGAGGTCTCGCCGCTCTTCTCCTGCTCCGCGGCGTGGCCGGTGAGCGAGATGAAGACGTCGTCGAGGGTGGGGCGGCGCAGGCCGATGTCGTCGATCTCCACGCCGTGGGTGTCGAGGTCACGGATGACCTCGGCGAGCAGTTTGGCCCCGCCGGTGACCGGGACGGTCAGCTTGCGGGTGTGTTCGGCGACGGAGATCTCCCCCTTGCCGTACGTGGCGAGCACCGACCGGGCGGGGTCGATCTGGTCGGGCTGGTGGACGACGACCTCGACGCGTTCGCCGCCGGTGCGGGCCTTGAGCTGGTCGGAGGTGCCGCGGGCGATGACCTTGCCGTGGTCGATGACGCAGATGTCGTGGGCCAGGTGGTCGGCCTCCTCCAGGTACTGCGTGGTCAGCAGCAGCGTCGTACCGCCCGCGACGAGGTCCTGGATGACCTCCCACAGCTGCTGACGGTTCCGCGGGTCGAGCCCGGTCGTGGGCTCGTCCATGAACATCACCGGCGGGGACACGACGAGCGCGGCCGCCAGGTCGAGTCGGCGGCGCATGCCCCCGGAGTACGTCTTCGCGGTGCGGTCGGCCGCGTCGGCGAGGTTGAACCGCTCCAGGAGTTCCCCCGCCCGCTTCTTCGCATCGCGTGAACTCATCTGGTAGAGCTGCCCGACCATCTGGAGGTTCTCACGGCCGGTGAGGTATTCGTCGACGGCGGCGAACTGGCCGGAGAGGCCGATCGAGCGGCGCACCTCGTTCGGATGCTTCAGTACGTCGATGCCCGCCACGACGGCCCGCCCGCTGTCGGGCCGCAGCAGTGTGGTCAGGACCCGCACGGCCGTCGTCTTGCCGGCGCCGTTGGGCCCCAGCAGGCCGAGGACGGTGCCTTCGGGTACGTCGAGATCGACGCCGCCCAGTGCTCGTACATCGCCGAAGGTCTTCACCAGGCCTTCGGCGTAGATGGCGCCTGGCATACGGAACTCCCCCAGTTGCTGTCGGTGCATTCCAGACCGGATCGTAGGGTCACCGGCCCTCGGAGGCCGGGAACACCGGCATGTTCGGCGATGCAAGGTAACGCGATGCATCGCGACCGACAACTGGTTTGCCGCGGAAGGGGCCGGTGCTCAGACCCGCACCAGGTAACCGGCGTCCCGCAGCACCGCGGCGACCTCCTCGCAGTGCTCCGGCCCCTTGGTCTCCAGGTGGAGTTCCACTTCCGCCTCGGTGAGTCCGAGCCGCGGGTCGGTCCGCACGTGGCTGATGTCGAGCACGTTGGCGTCGGCGACGGTCAGGGTGGTGAGCAGCGCGGCCAGCGCGCCCGGCCGGTCGGTGAGGCGGAGCCGCAGGCTCAGGTAGCGGCCCGCCGCGACCATGCCGTGCGTCAGGACGCGCTGCATCAGCAGGGGGTCCACATTGCCTCCCGACAGCACGGCGACGACGGGTCCACGGAACGACTCCGGGTCGCTCAGCAGCGCCGCGACGGGGCTCGCCCCAGCCGGTTCGACGACCATCTTGGCGCGTTCCAGGCACAGCAGCAGCGCGCTGGAGAGTTCGTCCTCGGAGACGGTACGGACCTCGTCCACCAGCTCCTGAATCAGCGGGAACGTGAGGTCGCCGGGCCGTCCCACCTTGATCCCGTCTGCCATGGTCTGCACCGAGCCGAGCGCCACCGGGTGCCCGGCGGAGAGTGAGGGCGGGAAGGCGGCCGCGCCCGCCGCCTGGACGCCGACGATCCTGACGTCGGGGCGCAGCGCCTTCACCGCGACGGCGATCCCCGCGGCGAGACCGCCGCCTCCGATGCCGACGACGATCGTGCGGACCTCAGGGCACTGT
This sequence comes from Streptomyces sp. NPDC005791, assembly GCF_042871485.1. Lineage (NCBI taxonomy): Bacteria > Bacillati > Actinomycetota > Actinomycetes > Kitasatosporales > Streptomycetaceae > Streptomyces > Streptomyces sp. NPDC005791. Next base: position 679,182 of record NZ_JBIAIP010000001.1, on the reverse strand, counting down.
TCGAGGATCTCCAGGCCCACGGTGCCCTGCCCCGCGATGATGTCCGGGTGGTCGAAGGGGTGGATGAAGACGGCGCCGGTCTCCTCGGCGTACGCCTGTGCGGCGGCGAGCGTCTCGTCCACCACCTGCCCGTGCAGCCGGACCTCGGCCCCGTACTCCCGGGTCGCGGCGACCTTCGGCAGGGGCGCGCCGACGGGCATGAAGACCGTGGAACGTACGCCGAGCAGCGAGGAGGCCAGTGCTACACCCTGCGCATGGTTTCCGGCACTCGCGGCCACCACTCCGGCCGCGCGTTCGACGGGGGTGAGGCCGGAGATCCGTACGTACGCGCCACGCAGTTTGAACGACCCGGTGCGCTGGAGGTTCTCGCACTTGAGGTGGACCGGTGCTCCGACGAGGGAGCTGAGGTGGCGGCTGCCCTCCATCCCGGTCGTTCTGGCGACCCCGGACAGCATCTTCTGCGCCCCTCGGACGTCGTCGAGGAGCAGCGGAGGAAAGGGGCCTGACGTACGGAAGGTCATGACCGCAAGTCTTGCAGCTCGGAGCGGACGGGGCCGTCGCATCTCATGGCGGCCTGCGGTGGTGTCCACAGGTTTGTGCAGGGCTGGCACACGTTGCCCCGTGGCCGCGTACTCTGTCCCCCACCCATCCGACACCGCACGAAGAGAGCCCCCGGCCATGCCCCCACAGGACATGACGACTGATGCGTCTCCCACCGGGGGCGCGGCCCCCGGACATGGAACGGACCACCTGCTCGACTCTCTCCAGCACCAGGTGGCCGTCTTCGCCCGCCGTGCCGAGCAGACCCGCCTCGGCGGGGTCGGCCAGGTCCGCAACTCGATGGACCGGGCGGCCTATCTGCTGCTCAACCGGCTCGACGTGGAAGGCCCCATGGGCGTCAAGGCGCTGGCCGCGGGCATGGGGATCGACTCCTCGACCGTGACCCGGCAGGTCGCGCCGCTCGTCGACACCGGCCTCGTCAAGCGGACCTCGCACCCGGAGGACGGGCGTGCCGTCGTGCTGCAGCTGTCGCCGCGCGGCCAGGCCCGTCTGGACGAGGTCCGTGCCTCGCGGCGTGAGCTGATGTCCCAGGTGACCGAGGGGTGGACCGAGGAGGAGCGCGACACCTTCTGCGCCCTGCTGACCCGGTTCAACGGTTCGCTGGCGGCCCGGCAGGCGGCGCACCAGCCGGCGCAGGAGAACTGACCGGCTTCTTCTCCCGGGCTGTCCGTCCGGTCGTCCGGATCTACGCTGGAAGGGCCTGCACGCGCGAGTCGAGGAGGCCGTCATGACACGGAAGATCGCCGACTGCCGTAGGTATCCGAGTGTCTCGAACTGCTCGCTCACCATCTCCGGTGAGGAGGACGAAGTCGTCCGGGCCGCCGCCGAACACGCGGTCTCGGTCCATGAGCACACGGACAGCCCGGAGATGCGGGAGCAGATCCGGGCCTCGCTGGAGGACGAGAAGGTCGCCGCCTGACGCGGTTCGAGCCCTCCGGCGGCCGGGCTCCCGCCCGGCCGCCGGAGGGCTCGGCTGTCAGCCGAGGGCCTGCGTCAGGTCGGCCAGCAGGTCGTCGGCGTTCTCGATGCCGACGGACAGCCGGACCAGGTCGGCAGGCACCTCCAGCAGGGAACCGGCGGTGGACGCGTGCGTCATCCGGCCCGGGTGCTCGATCAGCGACTCGACGCCGCCGAGCGACTCCCCGAGCGTGAAGAGCTTCGCGCGGTTGCAGACCTCGACCGCCGCCTCCTCGCCGCCCGCGACCCGGAACGACACCATTCCGCCGAACGCCTTCATCTGCTTGGCGGCGACCTCATGGCCCGGGTGGTCCGGCAGCCCCGGGTACAGGACCTGGGTCACCCCGCGGTGCCGGGTCAGCAGGTCGGCGACCTTGGTGGCGTTGGCGTCGTGGCGGTCCATACGGACCGCGAGGGTCTTGATGCCGCGCATCACCAGCCACGCGTCGAACGGCCCGGCCACGGCGCCCATGGCGTTCTGGTGGTACGCCAGTTCCTCGGCCAGCTCCGGGTCGCCGGTGACGAGCGCGCCGCCGACGACGTCCGAGTGTCCGCCCATGTACTTCGTCGTGGAGTGCACCACGACGTCGGCGCCGAGCGAGAGCGGCTGCTGCAGGTAGGGGCTGGCGAAGGTGTTGTCGACGACGAGGCGCACGCCCGCCTGCCGGGCCACCCCGGCGACGGCCGCGATGTCGGTGATGCCGAGCAACGGGTTCGACGGCGTCTCCACCCAGATCGCCTTGGTGCGCGGGGTGAGGGCCGCCCGGACCGCGCTCACGTCCGAGGTGTCGGCGACCGAGAACTCCACGCCCCAACGGGAGGCGACCTTCGCGAACAGCCGGAAGGTTCCGCCGTAGGCGTCGTTCGGGATGACCACGTGGTCCCCGGGCGTCAGCAGCGTACGCAGGAGGCAGTCCTCCGCGGCCAGGCCCGACGCGAAGGCGAGCCCGCGGCGGCCGCCCTCCAGTGCCGCCAGGTTCTCCTCCAGTGCGGTGCGGGTGGGGTTGGCGCTGCGGCTGTACTCGTAGCCGCCGCGCAGTCCGCCGACGCCGTCCTGCTTGTACGTGGACACCTGGTAGATCGGCGGGACCACCGCGCCGGTGAGGGGATCCGCCGTGTTGCCGGCGTGGATCGCAAGGGTCTCGAAGCTGTGCTGGTCGCTCATGGGGCCCGAGCGTAGTTCGTCGGACGGGAAGTCACGGGCCACTCGCCGCCCGGTTACCCGTCCGGGGACAATGGACCGCATGGACATTCTGTGGTTCCTGCTCGCCCTGTGCATGCTCGTCGCCGTCGTCGGCCCGATCATGCTGCGGCGCCGTGGCGGTATCCGCCAGGTCGCACCCGGCTCGCCCGACGCCGCCGACCCGGACACCTACGGCTTCGCGCGTCAGGAGGAGCTGGACGTCCGGATGCCCGGACCCGACCAGGACCTCCTCGACGTCCTCGACGTCGTCCAGGGCACCCGGAACTGGCGGGCCGCCTCCCAGCTGCTCGCGGGGACACCGAAGGAGAGCGAGATCCGCTGGCAGCGGGTGCAGGCGTTCGCCGGTGCGGCGTCCCTGGAGCTGGCCCAGCGCCCCGGCGTCGGCGGGTCGTGGCTGAGGGAGTGGCGCGCCGAGGCACCGAAGGACGCGGGCGCGGCGGCGGTGCACGCGGAGTTCCTGGTGCAGCAGGCGTGGCGCACCGGCACCGTGGGCACCGACGACTTCCGGATCATCCTGGAGGAGGCCCGTACGGTCTGCGGCGAGGCGGCCCTGCTGGCTCCGGGCGACCCCGTCCCGTACATCGTGGAGCTGGCCGTCGCCCGTGGACTGGGCTACTCCCACGAGGAGTTCGACCAGCTCTGGGCGAAGATCATCGACCGTGCCCCCGCGCACATGGGCGCGCACATCGCGGCCCTGCACTTCTGGTGCGAGAAGTGGCACGGCTCCCGCGAGGAGGCCGAACGCTTCGCGACGACGGCCGCCGCCCGCGCCCCGCAGGGCTCGCTGCTCGCCGCTCTGCCGCTGTTCGCGGTGTACGAGCACCTGCCCGAGGTCAATCTGGTGCAGGGCTTCTACCGGGGGGTCGTCGTGACGAAGGCGGTCGAGGGGGCGATGTTCGCGGTGCACGCGGCGCGCGGGGACGACCCGATGCTCGCCCATGTCCGGCACCTGCTGGTCCTCTTCCTCGTCCGTATGGAACGCTGGTCGGAGGCCATGCGGCAGCTCGTCCACATCGACGGCCACGTGGGCGCGCTGCCCTGGACCCAGAACCCGGACCCGGCCGCCGAGTACACGGTGTACCGGGCGCTGGCCGTCGCCGGGTACGAGGCGAACGGCGGCAGCCCCGCCACGCTGCTCCACTGACCTCCGTTCACCCGCCCCCTTTCCGGATTGGACCGGCACACCCATGGCACGACTGATCCCGCTGATCCTGATCGCCCTCGCCGTCTGGTTCTGGCTGCGGGCGCGCAGGAAGACGGCCGCGTACATGGCCTCGTACGAGAACCCGGCCCCCCGGGACCGTGACGGAGGCGGCGACGCGCGGCGCGATCCCCCGGCTCCCGGGACGACCTGAGCCCGGAATCGACGGCGCCCCCGCCGCGTTGTACGGAGCGAACCCCGACCCCCGGAGGAGCCCCCGCATGTTCCTGACCCACCGCACCCCGCAGCTCCCCACCCCGGAGGAGGCCCTGCGCGGCCGCCCCACCCCCACGTTCACGGTGCCCTCCCGCCACACGGTCCTCGGCAACCCACTGACCGGCCCGTACCCGCAGGGCCTGGAGGTCGCCGACTTCGCGCTGGGCTGTTTCTGGGGCGCCGAGCGCAAGTTCTGGCAGACGGAGGGCGTCTGGACGACGCTCGTCGGCTACCAGGGCGGCTACACCGAGAACCCGTCGTACGAGGAGACCTGCTCGGGCCTGACCGGCCACACCGAGGCGGTCCGCGTGGTCTTCGACCCGAAGGTCGTGAGCTACGCCGACCTGCTGAAGCTCTTCTGGGAGTCCCACAACCCGACCCAGGGCTTCCGCCAGGGCAACGACGTGGGTACGCAGTACCGCTCGGCGCTCTCCCCCCACTCACCCGAGCAGGCGGAGGCCGCGGAGGCGTCCCGCGAGGCGTACCAGCAGGTGCTGACGGGCGCGGGCTTCGGCACGATCACCACGGAGATCCTCCCGGCGGAGGGCCGCACCTTCTGGCCGGCGGAGGCGTACCACCAGCAGTACCTCGACAAGAACCCCGACGGTTACTGCGGCATCGGCGGTACGGGCGCCACGCTGGAGTCCCCCTCCGAGACGAACTGGGGCCGCGCCTGCCCGACGGGCATCGCCCCGGCCCCCGGCGTGTGAGCGGAACCACCGCGGTCCGACGTGGGCCCCGCTTCCCCGGCTGCTGTCCGGGGGCGGGGCCCACGTCGTCCACCGTCGCCCTGCTGCCGGTGCGCTCAGGCGGCCAGCCGTACCTCGCCCAACGAGGCCCGGGCGGGAGACGTACGCGAGGGCGTGCTGCGGGCGAGCTCCCGGTGGGCCAGGGACAGTACGTCGGCCAGCCCGAGCCCCAACGAGCGCGCCGCCGCGGCCAGCACCTCGGAGGAGGCCTCCTTGCGGCCTCGCTCGACCTCGGAGAGGTACGGCACGGAGATCCGTGCGGCATCGGCCACGTCCTTGAGCGTGCGCTCCTGGGCGAGGCGCTCGCGACGCAGGACGTCTCCGACGACGTCCCGCCAGAGGGGCTCCCTGGCGGCGGGGGCGGGACGCAGGGGAATGACGCGGGTGTGGTCCGGCGCGTGGCTGCTCATCGTCCAAGCGTAGGAACGAAGCGCCCGGCGCGGGAGGGGAAACCCTTCCGCGCCGGGCGGATCTGCTGTCGGCAGAACGGGGTTGCCCGGGTCCCCGGCCGCCCCAGGCCCTGATGAGGCTGGGTCAGATCAGGCCCTGTGCCAGCATCGCGTCCGCGACGAGCTCGAAGCCCGCGATGTTCGCGCCCACCACGTAGTTGCCGGGGCTGCCGTACTTCTCGGCCGTGGTGTGGCACGAGTCGTGGATGTGACGCATGATCTGCGCCAGGCGCTCCTCCGTGTGGGCGAAGGTCCAGGAGTCGCGCGAGGCGTTCTGCTGCATCTCCAGGGCGCTGGTGGCCACTCCGCCGGCGTTGGCCGCCTTGCCGGGCGCGAAGGCGACACCCGCCTTCTGGAGGACCTGGACGGCGCCGGGGGTGGTGGGCATGTTGGCGCCCTCGGCGACCGCCTTCACCCCGTTGCGTACGAGGGCGAGGGCGTCGGCCTCGTGGAGTTCGTTCTGGGTGGCGCAGGGCAGCGCCACGTCGACGGGGACGTTCCAGACGCCCGCGCCCTCGACGTACCGCACCTGGTCGCCGCGCCGCTCGGCGTACTCGGAGATCCGGCCGCGGCCCGTCTCCTTGATCTCCTTGAGCAGCTCGAGGTCGATGCCCTTCTCGTCCACGACGTAGCCGCCCGAGTCGGAGCACGTCACGACGGTCGCGCCGAGCTGCTGGGCCTTCTCGACGGCGTAGATGGCCACGTTGCCGGAGCCGGACACCGCGACGCGCTGGCCGTCGAGGGACTCGCCGCGCACACGCAGCATCTCGGCGGTGAACAGGACGCAGCCGTAACCGGTCGCCTCGGTGCGCGCCTGGGCGCCTCCCCAGCCGAGGCCCTTCCCGGTGAGCACACCGGACTCGTAGCGGTTGGTGATCCGCTTGTACTGGCCGAAGAGGTAGCCGATCTCCCGGCCGCCGACGCCGATGTCACCGGCGGGGACGTCGGTGTACTCGCCCAGGTGGCGGTGGAGCTCGGTCATGAACGACTGGCAGAAGCGCATGACTTCGGCGTCGGAGCGGCCCTTGGGGTCGAAGTCCGCGCCGCCCTTGCCGCCGCCGATCGGCATGCCGGTGAGGGCGTTCTTGAAGATCTGCTCGAAGCCGAGGAACTTGACGATGCCGAGGTTGACCGAGGGGTGGAAGCGCAGCCCGCCCTTGTACGGGCCGAGCGAGCTGGAGAATTCGACGCGGAAGCCGCGGTTGACGTGGATGTCGCCGGCGTCGTCCGACCACGGCACGCGGAAGATGAGCTGACGCTCGGGCTCACAGACGCGCTCGATGATGCGGGCGTCGACGAACTCCGGGCGCTGCGCCAGCACGGGGCCCAGGGTTTCGAGGACCTCGCGCACCGCCTGGTGGAACTCGCCCTCGCCCTGGTTGCGCCGCAGGATCTCCGCGTAGAGCGGCTCGATGACGCGGTTCTCGGCGGTGCGCGGGGTGAAGGAGTCGGAGCTGGCCGGCATCTGATCAAGACCTTCCGTGGATGGGATCGTGCGCGTCGGCGCTCCCTGTCCCTGGAGGCGCCACCGGCCGTTGGGGACCGTTGCACCCCGCAAGTCTCGCAGCGCGACGCGGCGCGGCCCTGGCGACATCCACATAGTGACCACAGCCGTCCGCCCCGGTATGGGCGTTTATGGCCGCGTACACCCGCTCCGGCCGGGACGGAAGGGCTGCGCGGCGCCCACGTCACGGGGCCGTGCGGGTGGCGAACCTCACAGGCCGAGGAGGACGGCTGTGAGGTCCGCGCCGCCTCGGATCAGGCCGCCGCGTTCTCCGTCACGGTGACCTTTCCCTTGCGGATGGTCGCCACCCGGGGTGCCTTGCGGGCCAGGGAGCTGTCGTGCGTGACCATCACGAAGGTCAGCCCGTGCTCCTTCCACAGCCCGTCGAGCAGGTCCATGATCTCGTCACGCATGGACTCGTCGAGGTTGCCGGTCGGTTCGTCGGCCAGCAACACCTTCGGCCGCTTCACCAGCGCCCGGGCGATCGCGACGCGCTGCTGCTGTCCCCCGGACATCTCGCTCGGCAGATGGGTGGGCCGGTCGCCGAGGCCGACCGACTCCAGGGCCTCCGCGGCGCGTTCGCGGCGAGCCTTCGTACCGAGGCCGAGGGGCACGAGCGCGGTCTCGACGTTCTCCTGGGCGGTGAGCGTCGGTATCAGGTTGAAGCTCTGGAAGACGAAGCCGATGGACTCGGCACGGACCTTGGTGAGCCGGGACTCGGGGAGCCTGGCCAGGTCGACGCCGTCGAGCTCGACGGTGCCGGAGGTCGGCCGGTCGAGTCCGCCGAGCATCTGGAGGAGGGTGGACTTGCCTCCGCCGGTCGGGCCCTGGATGACGAGGCGTCCGCCGTCCTCGATGGTCAGATCGACTCCGGCGAGCGCGTCGACGGGATTCCTGCCGCGCATGTAGCGCTTGGTGACGCCCTTGAGCTGGTACACGTGTGGACTCCTGCTGTACGTACGAGAGGGGAGGGTGCGGGGCTGGTCAGGCGACGCGGCGCAGCGCGTCGGCCGGCCGCAGCCGGGAGGCCCGCCAGCCGCCGAAGGCTCCCGCGACGAGTCCACCGGCCACCGCCAGGCCGACGGCGACGAGGACCGTGGAGAGGGAGACCGGTGCGGTCAGTGCGATGTCGAGGGTCTTGGCCGCGGTCTGACGGCCGGGACCGCCGCCGCCCATCGGGCCACCGCCGCCCATGCCGCCTCGGCCGCCCGTGGAGCCGAGCTGGGCGGTGAGGGTGGGGCTGACGGCGGTCACGACGTAGGCGCCGGCGAGGCCGACGGCGATACCGAGGACGCCGCCCATCAGGCCGTTGACGAGGGCTTCGCCGATGACCTGCCGGGTGACGCGTCCGCTCTTCCAGCCCAGGGCCTTGAGCGTGCCGAACTCCCGTACACGGCGGCTGACCGCGGAGGAGGTGAGGAGGCCCGCGACGAGGAACGCGGCGATCAGGACGGCGACGGACAGCCACTTGCCGACGCTGGAGGCCAGGTCGGAGGCGGTGGAGAGGGAGCCGGACACCGTGTCGGCGAGGTCGGCGGAGGTGGTGACCGTCGCGCCGGAGATGTTCTTCTGGATGGCGGCCTTGACGGTGTCGATCTGCTGGGAGTCGACGGCCTGGACGTAGACCGTGGTGACCTCGTCCTTGGAGTCGGCGACGGTCTGCGCCTGCTTCAGCGGTATGTAGACGTTGGCGGCCGCGTCACCGCTGTCCGCCGTCGCGACACCGACGATCGTGTACGCGGTGCCGGAGATGGTGACGGTCTTGTCGACCGCGAGTTCCTTCTCCTCGGCGTAGGCGGAGTCGACGACCGCGACCTCGGCGTCGGTCTCGGCGGCCTCGAACGTACGCCCCTCGGTGATCTTGGAGGAAGTCAGCGGGCCGAGGTCCTGCTGGGTGACGTCGGTGCCGTACACGGTGAAGGAGTTGACGTCGAAAGAGGCTCCGCCGCCCTGGACCTCACCCTGAGGCCGGCCGCCTCCGCCCTGCCCGCCGCCGGTCCCGCCCTGCGCGGCGCTCTCGTCCTGCTTGAACTCACCGCGCTCGAACTGGCCGTCGACCTTCATGACCGTCAGGCTCAGCCCGCCGACGGCGTCGGCGACGCCGTCCTGCTCGCCGACCTTGCCGACGGTGCCGGCGGCCAGTGTCTGGAAGCCCTGGACCATGACCCGGTCGGTGCTCTGGGTCGCGTCCTCGTCGTCCTGGGCGTCGAATTCGAACCGGGGACGTCCGGTGCCGCCGGCACCCTGGGCGGCTGCGGCCTTGGTCACCGTCATGTCCGTGCCCAGGCCGTACAGCGATTGCAGGACCTTGTCCTGGGCCTTGCTCATGCCCGAGGAGACCGAGCTGACGATGATGACGAGCGCAATGCCGAGGGCGAGCCCCGAGGCGACGACGAGCGACGCCTTTCTGCGGCGGCGCAGCTCGCGCCGGAGGTAGGTGAAGAACATGGCGCGAAGATATGGAGCGGGCGTGATGAGGAGTTAAGTCTCCGGTGAGAGCGGGATGAGAACACTGCCGGCGCGCATACGCACCCGGCGCGCGCACACGCCGAAGGCGGCGGCGCCCGGAAGGATCCGGGTGCCGCCGCCTTCGGAGAGGAAAGGGGCGCGGGCGGGGATCAGGCGGCGGAGCCCGCCGTCCACTCCGACCAGTTCATGTTCCAGCCGTTGAGGCCGTTGTCCGCCGCGATGGTCTTGTCCGGGGAGTTCTTGACGATGACCACGTCGCCGATCATGGAGTTGTCGTAGAACCAGGCACCGGCGGTACCCGGGTCGTCGGCGCCCTTCGTGTCGGACAGGCCGACGCAGCCGTGGCTGGTGTTGGCGCTACCGAAGATCGACTTGGCGCCCCAGTAGTTGCCGTGGATGAAGGTGCCCGACGTGGACAGCCGCATGGCGTGCGGCACGTCCTTGATGTCGTACTCACCCTTGCCGTCGTCGTCCGTGAAGCCGACCGTCGAACCGTCCATGCGGGTCTCCTTGAACTTCTCGGAGATCACCATCTGGCCGTTGTACGTCGGGTTCTCGGAGGATCCGGCGGAGATCGGGATGGTCTTGATCGTCTTGCCGTCCCGGGTGACGGTCATGGTGTGCGCCTTGGCGTCCACGGTGGAGACCTGGTTACGGCCGACCTTGAAGGTGACCGTCTTCTGCTGCACACCCACGACGCCGTCGGCGCCCTCGACGCCGTCCAGCGCCAGCTTCAGCGTGACGGTGGAGCCGCCCTGCCAGTAGTCCTCGGGGCGCAGGTCCAGGCGCTTGTTGTTGAACCAGTGGCCGACGACTTCCTGGCCGCTGCTGGACGTCACCTTGATGCCGTCCTGGACAGCCTTCCGGTTCGTGATCTCCTTGTTGAAGTTGATCGAGACCGGCATGCCCACGCCGACGGTGGAGCCGTCCTCGGGGGTGAAGTTGCCGATGAAGCTGTTCTCCGGCGAGACGGTGGTGAAGGAGCTGTTGGCGTGCGCCGCGCGGTCCTTGGCGTCGGTCGCGGTCGCGCTGATCTTGTACGTCGTGGAGCGCTCGAGCTGACCGCCCGGCTTCCAGCTGGAGCCGTCGGCCGCGAGGGTGCCCTCGACGGCGTCGCCCTCCGCCGTGGTCATGGTGACCTCGGTCAGCTTGCCCTTGGCGACGGTGACCATCGCGGCGTTGTTGATGCTCGCGTTGGTCGCGCCGTTCTTCGGCGCGATCGTTATCTGCGCCTCGGAGGCATCCTTGGCCGCGGCTTCGTCCACCTGTGCCTGTGACGACTTCGAGCTGTCGGAACTCGCGCTGCCCGATCCGCCGTCGTCACTGCAGGCGGAAAGCACCAGAACGCCGCCGAGCAGTGCGGACGCGGCCATGAGGCCCTTGCGCCGCTTGCTGTCCGTCATCACACGCTTCTCCATCGTTGCCGATTCCCCAAAATCCCCGGACGCGGTCGCCCGCCGGCGATTCCCCGTCAATGTTCCAAGAACACCGTGAGCGGGTCTTCCGTTCCACATCCACCGGAGATGTGGGGAACACCACTCATCGACGCACCCGGGACCACGGCGGTTCCCGCCATCTGTGAGGAGTGCCCCGAGGGCGTCAGCGTTCCGTGTTCCCGCCGCCTTCTTCGTCGTCCGTCTCATTGTCCTCGATCCCGTAGTACGCCTCGTCCCCGTCCTCTCCGGCGGCCCAGTCCTCGGCGTCCGGGTCGTAGTCGACCGTCTCGCTGCTCCAGGAGGCCTGGGCGAGCTCGACCCCGGGCACCTGACTGACCAGATCGAACGGGTCGATCAGCGAGGCGAGGGCCTCCGCTGCGTCTTCCCTGACCGTCTCCTCGGCATGCGTGCGTTCCTCGGCGGACTCGTCGGCGGATGCGCCGGTGGCGGTGAAATCGGCGGCGATGCTTTCCAGCGCCGTTCCGGTCAGGGCGTCCGCGTCGCTGATCTCCAGCACCATCTCCACGCGAAGCCGAACAAATGAGGGTGTCTCCGAAGTGCTCATACGCCGGAGCGTAAGGCCCTGGGCAGCTGTGGGTTTCCTCCGACCCGCTGCTTTGCTTAGCATCGGCCCACGGGGCTAACTGATGGCTGTCGCAAGGGGATCGATTCTGTGTCCATCGCTCGTCGCACGCTGCTGACCACCACAGCGGCAGGCACCCTGCTCTGCGCTCTCTGGTTCGTCCCCTCCGCCAAGGCGACCGACGGAACAGTTCCGCAGAGTGCTTCCACCGGCTCGTCCGCCGGTTCCTCCACCGAGGCCCGACAGGCCTCCACCACGGGGGAGTTCACCTCCGACGACCGGCTCGCCGACACCGGGGCGGGCATCGACACGACTCCCTACCTGATCGGCGGCACGGCGTCGCTGGCCGTCGGCGCGGGGTTCGTCGCGTATGCGGTACGCCGGGGCGGGACGTCGTACCCCGGCATCTGAGGTGCGCACGAGGGCTGCCGCGTCCCACGGGGTGCGGCAGCCCTACGCGTGTACCGGTTCAGGCCAGCGGGCCGGTCACCGTCTCAGCGGCCGCGACCAGCTTCCCCTCCCGTACGAAGGCGTCGGCGGCGGCCAGGTCGGGGGCGAGGAACCGGTCGGGGCCGGGCCCCTCGACACCGGCGGCCCGCAGCGCTCCGATGACGGCCTGGGAGGCGGGCGCCGGGGTCAGCCCCTCGGCTGCGCGCAGCTCGACGGCACGCGTGGCGGCGTACAGCTCGACGGCGACGATCCGCGCGAGGCCGTCGACCGCCGTACGCAGTTTCCGCGCGGCCGACCAGCCCATGGAGACGTGGTCCTCCTGCATCGCGGAGGACGGGATCGAGTCGACGGACGCCGGGACCGCGAGCCGCTTCAGTTCACTGACCAGGGCGGCCTGGGTGTACTGGGCGATCATCAGCCCCGAGTCGACGCCGGCGTCGTCGGCGAGGAACGGGGGCAGCCCGTGCGAGCGGTTCTTGTCGAGCAGCCGGTCCGTGCGGCGCTCGGTGATCGACCCGAGGTCGGCGGCGACGATCGCCAGGAAGTCCAGGACGTACGCGACGGGCGCGCCGTGGAAGTTCCCGTTGGACTCGACCCTGCCGTCCGGAAGCACCACGGGGTTGTCGACGGCCGAGGCCAGCTCACGGTCGGCGACCAGCCGCCCGTGGGCCAGGGTGTCGCGTCCGGCGCCGTTGACCTGCGGCGCGCAGCGCACGGAGTAGGCGTCCTGGACCCGGGGGGCGTCGTCCTGATGATGACCGGTGAGGCCCGAGCCCGCGAGCACCCGCAGCATGTTGTCGGCGGAGACGCCCTGGCCGGGGTGCGGGCGGATGGCGTGCAGCTCGGGGGCGAGGACCCGGTCCGTGCCCAGCAGCGCCTCCAGGGAGAGCGCCGCGGTGATGTCCGCGCCGGTGTAGAGGTTCTTCAGGTCCGCCAGGGCCAGGACGAGCATGCCGAGCATGCCGTCGGTGCCGTTGAGGAGGGCGAGGCCCTCCTTCTCCCGCAGTTCGACGGGGGTGATGCCGTGCGCAGCGAGGAGTTCGCCGGCCGGCCGCACGGTGCCGTCGGGGCCCTCCGCCTCGCCCTCCCCCATCAGGGTCAGGGCGCAGTGCGAGAGCGGGGCGAGGTCGCCCGAGCAGCCGAGTGAACCGTACGCGTGGACGACGGGGGTGATGCCCGCGTTGAGCACGTCGGCCATGGTCTGCGCGACGTCCGGGCGTACGCCGGTGTGGCCGGAGGCGAGCGTCTTGAGCCGGAGGAACATCAGCGCGCGGACGACCTCGCGCTCGACGTGGGGGCCCATGCCCGCCGCGTGCGAGCGGACGATGTTGCGCTGCAGCTGGGCCCGGAGGTCCGGGCTGATGTGCCGGCTGGCGAGGGCTCCGAAGCCGGTGGAGACGCCGTAGACCGGCTCGGGCTTCGCGGCGAGGGCGTCGACGATCTCCCGGGCGGCGGCGAGCGCCTCGACGGCGGCTGCGGAGAGTTCGACCCGGGCGCCCTGTCGGGCCACGGCGACGACGTCCTCGGCGGTGGTTCCGGACGTCCCCACCACGACTGTATGCATATCCATATTCAGAAGCGTACGGACTGAAACCTTCTCTGTCACGAGTGGTCGCGCGGTTGACCCCTTACGACCCCACTCGCGACCTCACCCGGGCGGATTGCCGCGCAGCCTGCGGCGGTCGTGGGGGGACTTGGGCGGGGAGTCCGCGAGCCGGATCACATCACCGTCGCGCCCCGCGACCACCGGCCGCCTGGAGTGGGCGGCCTTCGCCTGGTACTGAGCGGCGTCCGCCAGCCGGAAGAGCCGGCGGGCGGACGGGACCGGGCCGATGTCGTCGCCCGTGGAGGCGACCCCGCAGGCGACCCCGTCACCGATCTCGAGGTCGACGGCCCGCGCGCAGAGTTCCTCGGACACCCGGACCACGTCGTCCGACGGGGGACCCACGGCGAGCAGACAGAACTCGTCCCCGCCCAGGCGCGCGGCCAGCGCCTCGGGGAGCATCGCGCCGCAGAGCGAGAGCACGGAGCCGAAACGTTCCAGCAGGCGGTCGCCGACCGCGTGGCCATGGGTGTCGTTGACCACTTTGAGCCCGTTCACATCGCAGACGACCAGGCTGACCACGGCCCCCTCGGTGCGGTGCAGGTCCAGCGCCTCGTCGAGGCGGAGGTCGACGGCCCTGCGGTTCGCGAGGCCGGTCAGCGGATCGGTGAAGGCCAGCTTGCGGACCTCCTCCAGCCGCTCGGTCTGGGCGATACCCGCCGCGACGACGGCGGCCAGCACGGTCGCGAAGTCCGCGTCGTCCCGGTCGAACACCGGCGTACCCGCCGGACGGGCCACATACAGCTCACCCCAGGCCCGCCCGTGCAGCACGATCGGCGCCACCACGCAGCAGCCCCGCCCGCGCCTGCGCAGCGCCGCTACCCGCTGGTGGCAGTACGGACGGGCCCCCCGGGCCGGCGCGCCGGTGGCCGGGGCCCCGTCGGCGGTCTCCACCCAGGCGTCGGGCTCACCGCCACCCGCCCAGCGTTCGTGCAGGAACTCGGTGATCTCCGGGTACTGGTGCACCGGGTACGCCTCGGCCTCGGGGAACTCCTCCTCCCCCTCGGCCCGCTCTCCCGCGTTCACCAGCACGCGGAGCCTGCCCTGCTCCCGCTCCCAGACGGAGAGGGCGGCGAAGCTGCCCCCCAGGGCCTGGCACGCCCCCAGCGCCGCGGCACGCCAGGACTCACGCGGGGTGTAGGCCGCCGCCATCGTCTGTGCCAGCGCAACCACGGCGCGCAGCCGTGCATCATCACCGCCCATCGCCCCAGTTTAGGGAGGTTCACGATGATTCGATCCATCGGCAGCGCTGATGATCTTCACCCGGTGGAGCCGGTCCTACTCGCCGGGCCAGCTGGGCTTCCGCTTCTCGTTGAACGCGGCGACGCCCTCCGCGCGGTCCCCGGAGAAGGCCACGGACCGCCAGGCGGCGTCCTCGACCTCGAGCCCGGCCCGCAGGTCCAGCCCCTGTCCCAGCCGCAGCGCCCGCTTGGCGGCCCGGAGCCCCACCGGCGAGTTCGCCGAGATCCGCGCGCCGAGAGCCAGCGCCTCCTCCCGGTCCCGGCCCGCCTCGACCAGCTCGTCGACCAGGCCCAGCTCACGGGCCTCGGCAGCCTCCACCCGCCGCGCGCTGAAGACCAGCTCGGCGGCGCGCGCCGCGCCGACCCGGCGGGGCAGGAGCTGCGTACCGCCGCCGCCGGGGATGACGCCGACGGACACCTCGGGCAGGCCGACCAGGGCCGTACGGTCGGCCACGATCACGTCGCAGGCCAGGGCGAGCTCGAAGCCGCCGCCGAGGGCGAAGCCGTGCACGGCGGCGACGACCGGCATCGGCAGCTCCAGCACGCCGGTGTACGCCGCCCTCGCCGTGGGCCGCTGCCGTACGAGCTCGGCGTCGGTGAGCGAGTTCCGCTCCTTGAGGTCCGCGCCGACGCAGAAGGCCCGCTCATGGCTGGAGGTGAGCACGGTCGCCCGAACCCCCTGATCGGCGCCGAGGGCGGCGCAGGCGTCGGCGATGGACCGCGCCATCGCGGTGCTCACGGCGTTCATCGCCTCGGGCCGGTCGAGCACCAGCTCGGCGACGTGGTCCAGCCCCTCGTGCCGCCGTACGACGACGAACTCCCCGAACCTCTGCTCCGACGTGACACCCATGTCTGCACCCCTCCGGTCAACGAGCGTTGCCGGAATCCTAGGGCGTGTTTCGAAAGTAGCGCCGTCCGCCCGAAGGGCGGGCCTGGCGGCGTCTGGTGCATGCGATCGCAAGGCGGAGGGTCGCCCCGATACTGGATGTATCGGGGTGATCCCGACAACGCGGCGAGCGTGCGTGCCAGGCGTCGCCAGGCAGGCGGGACTTTCGAAACACGCCCTAGGCGGGGGCCTGAGCCGCTCCCCCAGGAACCGGGGCGCCGCCCCCGGACATCGGGGGAGCGCGTCAGGTCGCCGCCTTGCCGCGCCGGGCCAGCAGCCACGGTTCCACCACGCCCAGCCCCCGCACCGGCCGCTGCCACATCGGCTGCAGCCCGAAGCGGTACGACGGCGGCGGTGGCTCCTCGTCCGGGCGGTGGCCCTCCTTCTCCGCCAGGCGGGCCCGCTCGGCCGCCGCCGCGGCCTCCTCGGCCTCGGATTCGGGGGCGTCGCCGTGTCTGACCAGCTCCGCGGCGAACGCGCCGTCCACCAGCACCGCGTCCTTGGGCGCTATCGACGTGAGCCTGCTGGCCAGATTCACCGTCGTGCCGAACACATCACCCATGCGTGTGGTGACCGTGCCGAACGCGATGCCGACCCGCAGCGCGGGCATCGTCGTGTCCTGGGCCATCGCCTCGACCAGCCGGAGCGCTATCTCGCCCGCCGTGCCCGCGTCGTCCGCCGCGAAGAGGACCTCGTCGCCCAGGGTCTTGATCAGCCGTCCGCCGTGTGCGGCGACGAGGTCCGCGGAAGTCGTCTCGAAGGTCTCGACCAGCTCACCGAGCTCCTCCTCCTCCAGCCGCCGGGTCAGCCGGGTGAAGCCGACGAGGTCGGCGAAGCCCACGGCCAGCCGCCGGTCGACCATCTCGTCGTCGTCGGTCGCCTGCACGACCCTGCCCGTCGCGGCGGCGAGCTGGCGCCGCCAGACGTAGACCAGGAACTCCTGCAGCTCCGGCAGGAGCAGCTCGATCAGCGGGTAGGTGACCTCGGTCCGTGTCATGCCGGGCTCGGGAGGCTCGGTCAGGCCCTCCAGGAAGGAGTCGATCTGCCAGTCCGCGAGCCGGGCGGTGGTCTGCCCTGTCGACCGGGCCACCTGGATCGCCATCGGCTCGCTGAGCAGCCCGGCCTCCACGAGACCGGCGAGGCGGCGCAGCGCCAGGACGTCGGCCTCGGTGAGCGCCTTGGCCTGCCCGATGTCGGCGAAGCCCATGGCGCGCCAGAAACGGGACGCCAAATCCATGGAGACCCCGGCGGTCCTGGCCGCCTGGAACGGCGTGTAGCGGCGGTCGGCCCCCAGGATCAGGGCCTCCAGCCGGATGGCCAGCGGGTCGTCCGTCGGTTCGGCCGTGTGGTCGACCTCGTGATGCGGTGTCGAGTGGACGGACGGTCCCGACGAGGGCTCCGCGCCGTCGTCGGAGTTCGTGTCGTCGACGGTCACCGGCCGCCTCCTGCCCGTTCCCTGCGCACTGCCCTGCCGATCTGTCGCTGGATCGCCTCAACGATACGGCAGGTGTGCCCTGGCTCACGTCCTGGTGGCACCGTTCTCACCTGATCCGCTGTCCCGCACGTGGGTGGCATCACCCGGATGTCCGGGACCGCCGGATCAGACGAGGCCGCCCTCCTCCCCGCGCAGGTGGACGATGTCCCCGGCCGACACGGGCTCCTGGAGTCCGTCGCCCGTGGCCAGCACGAGCCGCCCGTCGCCGTCGATCGCCACGGCCTCGCCGACGACGGACCGGTCGCCCGGCAGTTCGGCCCGCACCGTCCGGTCGAGGGTGGCGCAGCCGGCCGCGTACGCCGCCTGGAGCCCGCTGTCGGCGGCGTCGCCGTGGGCGCCCCGCCATTGCCCGTACCACTGCTCCAGTGAACGCAGGACGGCCCGGAGCAAGGTCTCGCGGTCCGTGGAGACCGCTCCGGCGAGCGCCAGCGAGCCCGCGTGCGGGGCGGGCAGCTCGGCCGCGCGCAACGAGACGTTGAGGCCGATGCCGATGACGACGCCGTCCCCGGCCCGCTCGGCGAGGATGCCGCCGGTCTTGCGTTCCGTGCCGTCGATCATCACCAGGAGGTCGTTGGGCCATTTCAGTGCCATGTCGACGCCCGCCGACTGCGCCAGGCCCGTCGCGGCCGCGACACCGGTCAGCAGCGGCAGCCAGCCCCACCGTTCGACGGGCACGTCGCCGGGGGTCAGGTACACCGAGAGGAAGAGCCCCGAGCGGGGCGGCGCCGTCCAGGTCCGGTCGAGGCGTCCGCGGCCGGCGGTCTGCTCCTCGGCGACCAGCACGGCGCCTTCGGCCTGCCCTCCGGCGGCGGCCCGTGCCGCGAGGTCGGAATTGGTGGACCCGGTCGCCTCGACGACGTCGAGCGAGGTCCACAGCCCGCCTGGCTTCAGCAGCCCCCGACGGAGCGCCGCGACGTTCAGTGGCGGCCGCTCGAGGTCCGACCAGCGGTTGTGCGGCGCATCAGGAGGTGTCATGCAACCCACATTAGGTGTGGCCAACGACGCACTGCCGACGGGTATCCGCGCCGATACGCTACGGATCAGTAGCTGAGCCGACGAGCAGGCAGCCGTCGTGCACCGATGGGACCAGAACCTCTACTGGATGAACCAGCCGTCCCCGTGATCAGGCAGGGAGCCGCCACCCGATGTCCGAGCCGCAGAGCGATATCCACACCACCGCCGGCAAGATCGCGGACCTGCAGCGCCGTATCGAAGAGGCCACACACGCAGGTTCCGCACGTGCGGTCGAAAAGCAGCACGCGAAGGGCAAGTTGACCGCCCGGGAGCGCGTCGAGCTCCTGCTCGACGAGGGCTCCTTCGTGGAGCTCGACGAGTTCGCACGGCACAGGTCCACCAATTTCGGGATCGAGAAGAACCGCCCTTACGGGGACGGTGTCGTCACCGGTTACGGCACGGTCGACGGCCGTCCCGTCTGCGTGTACTCGCAGGACTTCACGATCTTCGGCGGCTCGCTCGGCGAGGTCTACGGCGAGAAGATCGTCAAGGTCATGGACTTCGCGATGAAGACCGGCTGCCCCGTGATCGGCATCAACGACGGCGGCGGCGCGCGCATCCAGGAGGGCGTGGCCGCCCTCGGGCTGTTCGCGGAGATCTTCCGCCGCAACGTGCACGCCTCGGGTGTCGTCCCGCAGATCTCCCTGATCGTCGGGCCGTGCGCGGGCGGCGCGGTCTACTCCCCCGCGATCACCGACTTCACGGTGATGGTCGACCAGACCTCGCACATGTTCATCACCGGACCGGACGTCATCAAGACGGTCACCGGCGAGGACGTCGGCTTCGAGGAGCTGGGCGGAGCCCGCACGCACAACACCACGTCGGGCGTGGCCCACCACCTGGCGGGCGACGAGAAGGACGCCATCGAGTACGTCAAGTCCCTGCTGTCCTACCTGCCGTCGAACAACCTCTCCGAGGCCCCGGCCTTCCCGGAGGAGGCGGACCTGGAGACCACGGACCAGGACCGCGAGCTCGACACCCTCATCCCGGACTCGGCGAACCAGCCCTACGACATGCACACCGCGATCGAGCACGTCCTCGACGACGGGGAGTTCCTGGAGACCCAGGCGCTGTTCGCGCCGAACATCATCACGGGCTTCGGACGCGTCGAGGGCTACCCGGTCGGCATCGTCGCCAACCAGCCGATGCGGTTCGCCGGCTGCCTGGACATCGACGCGAGCGAGAAGGCCGCCCGCTTCGTCCGCACGTGCGACGCGTTCAACGTGCCGGTCCTCACCTTCGTCGACGTCCCCGGCTTCCTGCCGGGTGTCGACCAGGAGTACGGCGGGATCATCCGCCGCGGCGCCAAGCTGATCTACGCGTACGCCGAGGCGACCGTCCCGCTGATCACGGTCATCACCCGCAAGGCGTTCGGCGGCGCGTACGACGTCATGGGGTCCAAGCACCTGGGCGCCGACCTGAACCTGGCCTGGCCGACCGCGCAGATCGCGGTGATGGGCGCCCAGGGCGCGGTGAACATCCTGCACCGCCGCACGATCGCCGCCGCCGACGACCCCGACGCCACCCGCGCCGAGCTGATGGCCGACTACGAGGACGCGCTCCTCAACCCGTACGTCGCCGCCGAGCGCGGCTACGTCGACGCGGTGATCATGCCGTCCGACACCCGGGCGCACCTCGTGAAGGGCCTGCGCCAGCTCCGTACGAAGCGCGAGTCCCTGCCGCCGAAGAAGCACGGCAACATCCCCCTCTGACCACCGGGAGTCACCATGATCAAGGTCGTACGGGGCAATCCGACCCCGGAGGAGCTGGCCGCCGCCCTCGCGGTGGTCCGGGCACGCGCGGCGTCGGTGGCCGCGGAACCGTCCGGTGCTCCGCTGCCGCCCGAGGAGTGGTCGGATCCGGGCAGGATCGCCCGCCGGGGCGCGCTGCGGCCGGGGCCCCGCTCGTGGGCACGGACGTACTGGCCCTCCTGAGGACCCGCCGAGCGGCGCTTGAGTACGCGTACTCAGGCGCCGCAGCCGTGTCCGGAGCACCATCGGAAGCATGCTGTGGTCCGACCCCGAGAACAAGCCTCCGAAGGAACTGCGCGACGCCCAGGACATGATGCGCCGCGCGGGTCTGCTGCTCGCGCTGGCCATGGTCGTGGCGATGTTCGTCCTGGGCACCCGCTGAGGGTTTCCGCCCCGCCTACGATGGCGGGTATGACTGCTCAGCGCCGCCTCGTGCTCGCCTCCGCCTCCCCCGCCCGTCTCGGCCTCCTGCGTCAGGCGGGTTTCGCCCCCGAGGTGATCGTCAGCGGTGTGGACGAGGACGCTCTCACCGCGCCGACCCCGGGTGAGCTGGCGCTCGTCCTGGCCGAGGCGAAGGCCGGCGTGGTGGCGGCCCTTCCCGAGGCCGCGGGCGCGCTCGTCATCGGCTGCGACTCGGTACTGGAGCTGGACGGCGAGGCACTCGGCAAGCCCGCCGACAGCGAGGAGGCCACCGCCCGCTGGAAGTCGATGCGCGGCCGGTCGGGCATCCTGCGGACGGGGCACAGCGTCATCGACACGGCCACCGGCCGTACGGCGTCGGCCACCGCGTCCACCGTCGTCAGGTTCGGCGAGCCGACGGACGCGGAGGTGGCGGCCTACGTCGCTTCGGGTGAGCCGCTGCACGTCGCCGGGGCCTTCACCCTGGACGGTCGCTCGGCGCCGTTCGTCGAGTCGATCGAGGGCAGCCACGGCAACGTCATCGGGCTCTCACTGCCGCTGCTGCGCCGACTGCTCGGCGAACTGGACGTGTCCGTCACCGACTTGTGGGTCTGAGCGGCACCGTCACACCGGCGCCCGCTCCGCAACGATCCCGCCCGCTTCCGGTTCACCCCGTTCGTACGCCACCAGCGTCAGCACGATCAGGGCCAGGACGGCCATCAGGAACGCGAAGGCCGCCCAGCCGAGCAGCCCCACCGCCAGTGCGCCCAGCACCCCGTGGACGACCGCGCAGGCGACGAGGGCGATCCTGCCGAAGCGGCCGGGGGCCCGGTCGCGTATCCCGGCCAGCAGCGGGATCAGCCCGCAGAGCACCAGCAGGACCCCGGAGGCACCGCCCATCACCCACGTACCGGTGACCATGACGTCCGGGTCCGTCCCGGCCAGGGACATGCTCTGGTTCCCGGCGACCGTCGCGAGGACGCCGTTGACGACGACGATGCCCACGGCTTCCACGAACAGAACGATCGCGGTCACGAAGGCCACTGGTCTGCGCACCACGGCGCCTCCCCCTGTTACCTGCAGTACGTGCGTAGCGCGGACCTTACATGGAGGCACCCCCCGCTCGTTAAGGGCTCGGGGGAAGGCAATAGTGGGGACAAGGGGTGGCGCACGGACGGGGCCGCCCTCACGGCGCGGCAAAGAATCCCTCGGCCGTTCGTAGGGACTCCACAAAGAAACGCCGCGCGGCGTTGACCGTCCGGACAGAGACTTGGGCCACACTTCGTGGCTACTGTGCGGTTGAGGATCCCGGCGTACCTTGGTGCGACAAGGGATTTCGCGACTCGAGCAAGCATCGAATCACACTCCGTGTGGGCAAGTTCACTATTGGGGACGGGTCGTACGGCCGTGTCGGTAGTCCCTAAACTCAGCTTGTTCTCAAGGAGGGAGTCATCGTGCGCAAGGTGCTCATCGCCAACCGTGGCGAAATCGCTGTCCGTGTTGCTCGGGCTTGCCGGGATGCCGGAATCGGGAGCGTAGCCGTCTACGCCGATCCGGACCGGGACGCTCTGCATGTGCGCGCGGCCGACGAGGCGTTCGCTCTGGGCGGTGACACCCCGGCCGCCAGCTATCTGGACATGGCCAAGGTGCTCCAGGCCGCCAAGGACTCCGGGGCGGACGCGATCCACCCCGGTTACGGCTTCCTGTCGGAGAACGCGGAGTTCGCCCAGGCCGTGCTCGACGCGGGCCTGACGTGGATCGGCCCGCCGCCGCACGCGATCCGGGACCTCGGTGACAAGGTCGCCGCCCGTCACATCGCGCAGCGCGCCGGTGCCCCGCTGGTGGCCGGCACGCCGGATCCGGTGTCCGGTTCGGCCGAGGTCGTGGAGTTCGCCGAGAAGAACGGTCTGCCGATCGCGATCAAGGCGGCGTTCGGCGGTGGCGGGCGCGGGCTGAAGGTGGCCCGCACGCTGGAGGAGATCCCCGAGCTGTACGACTCGGCGGTCCGGGAGGCCGTGGCGGCGTTCGGCCGGGGCGAGTGCTTCGTGGAGCGCTACCTCGACAAGCCCCGGCACGTGGAGACCCAGTGCCTGGCCGACACCCACGGCAACGTCGTGGTCGTGTCCACCCGTGACTGCTCGCTGCAGCGCCGCCACCAGAAGCTGGTCGAGGAAGCCCCCGCGCCGTTCCTGTCCGAGGCGCAGAACGAGCAGCTGTACGCGGCGTCGAAGGCGATCCTGAAGGAAGCCGGTTACGTCGGCGCCGGCACCGTGGAGTTCCTCGTCGGTGCCGACGGCACGATCTCCTTCCTGGAGGTCAACACCCGCCTCCAGGTCGAGCACCCGGTCACCGAGGAGGTCACCGGCCTCGACCTCGTCCGCGAGATGTTCCGCATCGCCGACGGCGAGGAGCTCGGCTACGGCGACCCGGCCGTGCGCGGGCACTCCTTCGAGTTCCGGATCAACGGCGAGGACCCGGGCCGCGGCTTCCTGCCCGCCCCCGGCACCGTCACCCTGTTCGCCCCGCCGGCCGGCCCCGGTGTCCGTCTGGACGCGGGCGTCGAGTCCGGCAGCGTCATCGGTCCGGCATGGGACTCCTTGCTGGCCAAGCTGATCGTGACCGGCGCGACCCGTGAGCAGGCCCTGCAGCGCGCCGGGCGTGCCCTGGCGGAGTTCCAGGTGGAGGGCATGGCGACCGCCATCCCGTTCCACCGTGCGGTCGTGGCCGACCCGGCCTTCACGGCGGACCCGTTCCGGATCCACACCCGGTGGATCGAGACCGAGTTCGTCAACGAGATCAAGCCGTTCGCGGCGCCCGCGGACGCGGAGGCGGACGAGGAGTCCGGCCGCGAGACCGTCGTCGTCGAGGTCGGCGGCAAGCGCCTGGAGGTCTCGCTGCCCTCCTCGCTCGGCATGAGCCTCGCGCGTACGGGCCTGGCGGCCGGCGCCAAGCCCAAGCGCCGCGCGGCGAAGAAGACGGGCTCCGCCGCCTCCGGTGACACCCTCGCCTCCCCCATGCAGGGCACGATCGTCAAGATCGCGGTCGAGGAGGGCCAGGAGGTCAAGGAGGGCGACCTCATCGTCGTCCTCGAAGCCATGAAGATGGAGCAGCCCCTCAACGCCCACCGCTCCGGCACCGTCAAGGGCTTGGCGGCGGAGGTCGGCACCTCGGTGTCGTCCGGCGCCGCGATCTGCGAGATCAAGGACTGAGCGCACTCTTCCCGCACTGGGGGCCCGGCATCCGCCGGGCCCCCAGTGGCATCCTTGGGACGCGGAGCGGACAGCAGGAGGACAGAGCGATGGCGATGAGCACGGCACCGACACCGGCACGGCCGATGCGCGCCGACGCGCGCCGCAACTACGACCGGCTGCTGAGTGAGGCGCGTACGTCCTTCGCCGCGCAGGGCACGGACGCCTCGCTGGAGGACGTCGCCCGGCGGGCGGGCGTCGGCATCGGCACGCTCTACCGGCACTTCCCGAACCGTCAGGCCCTGATGAACGCGGTGTTCCAGGAGGCCTTGACCGCCCTGCTCGCCCGCTCCCGCGAACTGGCGGAGGCGGACCAGCCGTGCAGCGCCCTGGTGGAGTGGCTGGGTGCGATCGTCACCCATGCGGGTGAGTACCGCGGCCTGGCTCAAGCGCTCATGTCGGCTTCCGGGGACGAGACTTCGGCGCTGACGTCCTGCCATGTGCCGCTGCGCCAGGCGGGTGCGCGACTCCTGACGCGCGCGCAGTCGAGCGGCGCGGTGCGGGCGGACGTGTCGATCGACGACCTACTGCAGCTGACGAACGCGATCGCGCTGGCCGCGGAGCAGACCCCGGCCGATCCCGCCCTGGCCGACCGCCTGCTGCGGCTGACGCTCCAGGGCCTGAAGGCCCACCCGGTGGGCCACGACGCAGCGCCGGGCCCTGCCGACGGTGACTGAGCGCGCCCTCTCGCGCCCGCCCGGTGCTTGCCGCAGCCCTACCGGCGTCTTAGATCCGCGACCCGCCCCTCCGCCAGCGCGGCGGCGCTCCGCAACTGCGGGCCGAGCCCTCCGGGCCCGCCATGGCCGCTCTGGGTGCGGCGTTGACCCGGCAGCGGCATCTCCTGACGGGTCTGCCGCCCGGGCGGCGGGGCGTCACCCGCGGTGGAGTTCGCGTCGGGTCCCGCGACCGTGATCTCCACGCCCTGGTCGGCCAGGGCCTGCAGTTCCGTGGCGGCGCGCTCGTCGTGGGCCGGCGGCCCGTCCGTCACCAGACGGGTGATCAGCTCCGTGGGCACCGTCTGGAACATGGTGTCGGAGCCGAGCTTCGTGTGGTCCGCCAGGACCACCACCTCGGCCGCGGCCTGTACCAGGGCCCGGTCCACGCTCGCCGAGAGCATGTTGGACGTGGACAGACCGCGCTCCGCGGTCAGCCCGCTCCCGGAGAGGAAGGCCCGGCTCACCCGCAGCCCCTGGAGGGACTGCTCGGCACCGCTGCCGACGAGTGCGTAATTGCTCCCGCGCAGGGTGCCGCCCGTCATCACCACTTCCACCCGGTTGGCATGGGCCAAAGCCTGGGCGACCAGCAGTGAGTTGGTGACCACGGTCAGGCCGGGCACCCGCGCGAGCCGGCGGGCCAGCTCCTGCGTGGTCGTTCCGGCGCCGACCACGATGGCCTCGCCCTCACCGACCAGGCCGGCCGCCAGGTCGGCGATGGCCGTCTTCTCCGCGGTGGAGAGATGGGATTTCTGCGGAAAGCCGGACTCCCGCGTGAAACCGCCCGGCAAGACCGCACCGCCGTGCCGGCGGTCGAGGAGTCCTTCTGCCTCCAGTGCCCGCACGTCCCGCCGTACGGTCACTTCGGAGGTCTGGACGACGCGGGCGAGCTCACGGAGCGATACCGCCCCGTTGGCGCGCACCATTTCGAGGATCAATTGACGACGTTCTGCAGCGAACACGAAACTGACAGTAACCTGGCCGTAGGTTGCTTTTCAGCAGTTTGCGCCGAATAAGAGAAGTTGCGCACAGACAGGGCCCCCTGGTGGTATAGGAGGCCCTGCGGTCGTGAGGAACGGTCGGTACTACGCCTCGCCCGCGCTCTTACGGGTGTGCAACTGCCGGGCCACTTCGGCGATCGAGCCGGACAGCGACGGGTACACGGTGAACGCGTTCGCGATCTGCTCCACCGTCAGGTTGTTGTCGACGGCGAGCGAGATCGGGTGGATCAGCTCACTGGCGCGCGGCGCGACGACACAGCCGCCGACCACGATGCCGGTACCGGGGCGGCAGAAGATCTTGACGAAGCCGTCCCGGATGCCCTGCATCTTGGCGCGCGGGTTGCGCAGCAACGGCAGCTTCACGACACGGGCGTCGATCCTGCCGGAGTCGACATCGGCCTGGCTGTAACCGACGGTCGCGATCTCGGGGTCGGTGAAGACGTTCGCGGAGACCGTCTTCAGGTTCAGCGGGGCCACCGCGTCGCCGAGGAAGTGGTACATCGCGATGCGGCCCTGCATCGCCGCCACGGAGGCCAGGGCGAAGATCCCGGTGACGTCACCGGCCGCGTACACGCCGGGGGCGCTGGTGCGGGAGACCCGGTCGGTCCGGATGTGCCCGGACTCCTTGAGCCGCACCCCTGACTCCTCCAGGCCCATGCCGGCGGTGTTGGGGATCGCGCCGACCGCCATCAGGCAGTGCGTGCCGGAGATGACGCGGCCGTCGGCCAGCGTGACCTCGACACGGTCACCGACGCGCTTGGCGGACTGGGCGCGGGAGCGGGCCATGACGTTCATGCCGCGGCGCCGGAAGACGTCCTCCAGCACGGCGGCGGCGTCCGGGTCCTCACCGGGGAGCACCCGGTCACGGGAGGACACCAGGGTCACGCGCGAGCCGAGCGCCTGGTAGGCGCCGGCGAACTCGGCGCCGGTGACACCGGAGCCGACCACGATGAGCTCCTCGGGGAGCTCGTCCAGGTCGTAGACCTGGGTCCAGTTGAGGATGCGCTCGCCGTCGGGCTGGGCGTCCGGGATCTCCCGGGGGTGGCCGCCGGTCGCGATCAGTACCGCGTCGGCGGTGAGCCGCTCCTCGGTGCCGTCGGCCGCGGTCACCACGACCTGACGGGACCCGTCGGCGGCCTGGAGGCCGTCCAGCCTGCCGCGGCCGCGCATGACCCGGGCGCCCGCACGGGTGACGGAGGCGGTGATGTCGTGGGACTGGGCGAGCGCGAGCCGCTTGACCCGTCGGTTGACCTTGCCGAGGTCGACGCCGACCACCCGGGCGGCCTGCTCCAGGTGCGGGGTGTCGTCGGCGACGATGATGCCGAGTTCCTCGTAGGAGGAGTCGAAGGTGGTCATCACCTCGGCCGTCGCGATCAGGGTCTTGGAGGGCACGCAGTCGGTGAGGACCGACGCGCCGCCGAGCCCGTCGCAGTCGACGACGGTCACCTCCGCGCCGAGCTGGGCGCCGACCAGTGCCGCCTCGTATCCGCCGGGGCCGCCGCCGATGATCACGATCCGGGTCACGAAATGTCCGCCTCGCGTGGTGTCATCCCACGGCCGTCTGCCGCCCCGGCCGGGGGTCCGGGGGATCGCCCCGGCGTATGCAGTACGTAATTCATTGTCCCGCACGCGCCAAGCTGCTTCTCCCCGGGGCCCTCCATACGGGAACGCCGCCGGTCGGGGCAGGGCGTCCGGTCCCCCGCACACCCCCACGACCGGGGGGTTTTTCCTCGCCGGATCCGCCACACCCCCCGCCGCCTCCCGTACCCTCGACCCCATGTCGCTCTACGCCGCGTACGCCGGCAACCTCGACGCGCGGCTGATGACGCGCCGCGCACCGCACTCCCCGCTGCGCGGCACGGGCTGGCTCAACGGCTGGCGGCTGACGTTCGGCGGGGAGCAGATGGGCTGGGAGGGCGCGCTGGCCACGGTGGTGGAGGCGCCCCGGTCGCAGGTGTTCGTCGCGCTGTACGACCTGGCTCCGATGGACGAGGACTCCATGGACCGCTGGGAGGGTGTCGGCCTCGACATCTACCGGCGCATGCGGGTGCGTGTGCACACGCTGGACGGCGAGGAACCGGCCTGGATGTACGTCCTCAACGGCTACGAGGGCGGGCTGCCCTCGGCCCGCTACCTGGGCGAGGTGGCGGACGCCGCCGAGTCAGCGGGCGCGCCCCACGACTACGTGATGAACCTCCGCAAGCACCCCTGCTGAACCGGGCCGCCGGGCCCTTCCCGCCCCGCTGCTGTACGAAGATACGAACACGATCGGCCAGACTCTCCGGGGCCACATCTACGCGCGTAGGGATTCAGCGGTTACCCTCATCCGCGTGAACGCATCTGTTATTCCGGACCACATCCAGGGCGACCCGTACGCCGCCGCTGCCGACGCCGCCGCCCGCCTGCGCGAGCTGACCGGCGCCGAGACCCACGACGTCGCTCTCGTGATGGGCTCCGGGTGGGCCCCCGCCGGCGATGCGCTCGGCGTCCCGGAGGCCGAGTTCCCTGTCACCGCGCTGCCCGGATTCCCGGCCCCGGCCGTGGAGGGCCACGGCGGCACGATCCGCTCGTACCGGATCGGCGAGAAGCGCGTCCTGGTCTTCCTGGGCCGCACGCACTACTACGAGGGCCGAGGGGTCGCCGCCGTCGCGCACGGCGTCCGGACGGCCGTCGCGGCGGGCTGCGGGACGGTCGTCCTGACGAACGGCTGCGGAGGTCTGCGGGAGGGCATGCGCCCCGGCCAGCCGGTCCTCATCAGCGACCACATCAACCTCACGGCGACGTCGCCGATCGTGGGCGCGAACTTCATCGACCTGACCGACCTGTACTCGCCCCGTCTGCGCGCGCTGTGCAAGGAGATCGACGAGACGCTCGAAGAGGGCGTGTACGTGCAGTTCCCCGGCCCGCACTACGAGACCCCGGCCGAGATCGGCATGGTCCGTGTCATGGGCGGCGACCTGGTCGGCATGTCCACCGTCCTGGAGGCCATCGCGGCACGGGAGGCGGGCGCGGAGGTGCTGGGCATCTCCCTGGTCACCAACCTCGCCGCGGGCCTGAGCGGTGAGCCCCTCAACCACGAGGAGGTCCTCCAGGCCGGCCGCGACTCGGCGACCCGGATGGGCGCGCTGCTGGCGCGGGTCCTGGACCGGATCTGAGCAGCACCGGCCCGGCCCCGGGGCCCTGGGCAACAAGAATCGTCCCCGCCGGCGTCTGAGGCGCGGGGGCCCGGGTACAGAGCCCCCGGCAGCCCCGCGCCCCGGCCCCACACACCCGCACCCGCACCCGCACCCGCAGAAAGGCGGACACCGTGCAGCAGGACCTCATCACGCGGGCCAGGACCTGGCTCGCCGAGGACCCGGACCCCGAGACCCGCGCGGAGCTCGCCGGACTCATCGACGCCGGTGACCTCACCGCGCTCGCCGACCGCTTCGCGGGCACGCTCCAGTTCGGCACGGCCGGCCTGCGCGGGGAGATCGGCGCCGGTCCGATGCGGATGAACCGCTCCGTCGTCATCCGCGCCGCCGCCGGACTCGCGGCGTACCTGAAGGCGCGGGGTCGGATCGGCGGGCTCGTCGTCGTCGGCTACGACGCCCGCTACAAGTCCGCCGACTTCGCCCGCGACACCGCGGCCGTCATGACCGGCGCGGGCCTGCGCGCCGCCGTACTCCCCCGCCCGCTGCCGACCCCCGTCCTCGCGTACGCCGTACGGCACCTGGGGGCCGTCGCCGGGGTGGAGGTCACGGCCAGCCACAACCCGCCGCGCGACAACGGCTACAAGGTCTACCTCGGCGACGGCTCGCAGATCGTGCCCCCGGCCGACGCGGAGATCGCCGCGGCGATCGCGGCGGTCGGCCCGCTCGACGGCGTACCGCGTCCGGAGTCGGGCTGGGAGACCCTCGGCGACGAGGTCCTGGCCGCCTATCTCGCCCGTACGGACGCCGTCCTCAGCCCGGGCTCGCCGCGCACCGCGCGGACCGTCTACACGGCGATGCACGGCGTGGGCACCTCCGTCCTGACGGCTGCCTTCGCCCGGGCGGGCTTCCCCGAGCCCGTGCTGGTGGCCGAACAGGCGGATCCCGACCCCGCGTTCCCCACCGTGACCTTCCCCAACCCGGAGGAGCCCGGCGCCATGGATCTCGCGTTCGCGACCGCACGCCGAGCGGGACCGGACATCGTCATCGCCAACGACCCGGACGCCGACCGCTGCGCCGTCGCCGTACCGGACCCCTCGGCCGGGGGCGGCTGGCGGATGCTGCGCGGCGACGAGGTCGGCGCGCTGCTCGCCGCCCACCTGGTGGAACAGGGCGCCACCGGGGTGTTCGCGGAGTCGATCGTGTCCTCGTCCCTCCTCGGCAGGATCGCGGAGAAGGCGGGCCTGGGCTACGAGGAGACCCTGACGGGCTTCAAGTGGATCGCCCGCGTCGACGGCCTGCGCTACGGGTACGAGGAGGCGCTGGGCTACTGCGTGGACCCGGAGGGCGTCCGCGACAAGGACGGCATCACGGCCGCGCTGCTGATCGCCGAACTCGCCTCCGTACTCAAGGAGCAGGGCCGCACCCTCCTGGACCTGCTCGACGACCTCGCGGTCGCACACGGCCTGCACGCCACGGACCAGCTGTCGGTCCGGGTCGAGGACCTGACGGTCATCGCGAACGCCATGCGACGCCTGCGCGAGACGCCCCCGACCGCCCTGGCGGGCCTCCCCGTCACCTCGGCCGAGGACCTGTCCCGGGGCACGGACGCCCTCCCGCCCACCGACGGCCTGCGCTACCACCTCACGGGCGCGCGGGTCATCGTCCGCCCGAGCGGCACCGAGCCCAAGCTCAAGTGCTACCTGGAGGTCGTGGTCCCGGTCGCCTCGGCGGACGAGCTGCCCGCAGCGCGCGCGAGGGGCGCGGAACTGCTGGCGGGCATCAAGCACGACCTGGCGGCGGCTGCCGGGATCTGACCCGGCCCGCGGTCGGGGGTCGTCGGGGGATACGGACAGACCGACGCCCGTTCTGAGCAGATATCGCTGTCCGTAACTCCCCGGCGACGAGGTGCCGCCGGCGCCCCGCGCCGGCCCGTCAGCTGATCGCGAGCAGCACCACGAGCAGCACCGCGCCGACGGCGGCCGGGGCGAGCACCTCGTAGGCCCAGCGGACCGACGCGGTGGTCGTGCCCGGCTCCTCGCGGTGGCCGGCGCGCTCGGCGAGCTCCCGCAGGTCCGCCACCGTCCGGTCCGCGGCCGCCACGCGGGCCTGGGTGTCGCGGACGTCGGCGGTCGCGGAGGTCCGGCCGTACGGGTCGTCGGTGGCCTGCCGGGCCGCCTTCCTGGCCGCGCGCTTGCGCTCGCGCAGGGAGACCGGGACCGCCCACAGCTGGTACTTCGCGCCGCTGTGGGTGAAGAGCTCGCTCGAGTACGAGGCGCGCACGGTGGAGACGTCACTCCAGGGCAGCACGATCGTGCGGAAGGGGTTGCGGATCCGGATCCGCTCCTCGTCGGCGAACACCGCGGGCCGCAGGGTGAACGCCACGATCAGCGGGATCACCGTCAGCAGCGCGGCCAGTGCCACCCATGGCACCCACCCGGCGCCCCGGAACACCGCGTCGCCGCCGATCCAGCCGACCAGCAGGATCAGCAGCACGCCGCTGACCAGCCCGGCGCCGGAACGGTAGGTCCGGTCGGCGTAGGCGGGCTCGTCGGGGGGTGTGGGGCTCGTCATGCGTCGATTCTGCCTGAAGGGGGGACGTGCCCGAGGAGGGGCCTCGTCCGGGCTGGTGGAGGACCCGGAACGGGAGGGCCCCTGTACAGGTCGCTACGCGCGTAGATATGCTCAGGTGGTGACCATGCCCACCACTGCTCCGGCATTCTCCGACGCGACGGCGTCCGACAGTGCGCTGCGCCGCTTCCTGCACGGGCTGCCCGGCGTCGACACCGTCGGCCTCGAAGCGCGCGCCGCCGCCCTCGGTACCCGATCGATCAAGACGACCGCCAAGGCGTACGCCATCGATCTCGCCATCTCGATGATCGACCTGACCACGCTGGAAGGCGCGGACACCCCGGGCAAGGTCCGGGCCCTCGCCGCCAAGGCGGTCAACCCCGACCCCACCGACCGTACGACCCCGCGCACCGCGGCCGTCTGTGTCTACCCCGACATGGCGGCGACCGCCGTCGCCGCGCTGGCCGGCTCCGGAGTGAAGGTCGCGTCCGTCGCGACGGCCTTCCCCGCCGGGCGTGCCGCGCTGGACGTCAAGCTGGCGGACGTCCGCGACGCCGTGGCGGCCGGGGCCGACGAGATCGACATGGTGATCGACCGGGGTGCCTTCCTCTCCGGCCGCTACCTCAAGGTCCACGAGGAGATCGCCGCCGTGAAGGCCGAGTGCGGCTCCGCGCGGCTGAAGGTGATCTTCGAGACCGGCGAGCTGTCCACGTACGACAACATCCGGCGGGCCTCCTGGATCGGGATGCTGGCGGGCGCGGACTTCATCAAGACGTCGACCGGCAAGGTCGCCACCAACGCCACCCCCGCGAACACCCTGCTGATGCTGGAGGCCGTGCGCGACTTCCGGGAGCAGACCGGCGTACAGGTGGGCGTGAAGCCCGCGGGCGGCATCCGTACGACCAAGGACGCGGTCAAGTTCCTCGTCCTGGTGAACGAGACCGCGGGCGAGGACTGGCTGGACAACCACTGGTTCCGCTTCGGCGCCTCCAGCCTGCTGAACGACCTGCTGATGCAGCGCCAGAAGCTCAGCACCGGCCGTTACTCCGGCCCCGATTACGTGACGGTGGACTGATACGCCATGGCATCCGCATTCGATTACGCACCGGCTCCGGAGTCCCGCTCCGTCGTCGACATCGCACCCTCGTACGGCCTGTTCATCGACGGCGAGTTCGCCGAGGCGGCCGACGGCAAGGTCTTCAAGACCGTCAGCCCGTCCACCGAGGAGGTGCTCTCCGAGGTTGCGCGAGCAGGCGCCGAGGACGTGGACCGGGCCGTGAAGGCCGCCCGCAAAGCCTTCGAGAAGTGGTCGGCGCTGCCCGGCTCCGAGCGCGCCAAGTACCTGTTCCGGATCGCGCGGATCATCCAGGAGCGCTCGCGCGAGCTGGCAGTCCTGGAGACCCTGGACAACGGCAAGCCGATCCGGGAGACGCGCGACGCGGACCTCCCGCTGGTCGCCGCGCACTTCTTCTACTACGCGGGCTGGGCCGACAAGCTGGGCCACGCGGGCTACGGTCCGGACCCGCGCCCGCTCGGCGTGGCCGGCCAGGTCATCCCGTGGAACTTCCCGCTGCTGATGCTCGCGTGGAAGATCGCCCCGGCGCTCGCCACCGGCAACACGGTGGTGCTCAAGCCCGCGGAGACCACCCCGCTGTCCGCGCTGTTCTTCGCCGACATCTGCCGCCAGGCCGGACTGCCCAAGGGCGTCGTCAACATCCTGACGGGGTACGGCGACGCGGGCGCGGCCCTCGTCGAGCACCCGGACGTCGACAAGGTCGCCTTCACCGGCTCGACCGCCGTCGGCAAGGCCATCGCCCGGCAGATCGCGGGGACGGACAAGAAGGCCACCCTCGAACTGGGCGGCAAGGGCGCCAACATCGTCTTCGACGACGCCCCCGTCGACCAGGCCGTCGAGGGAATCGTCACCGGCATCTTCTTCAACCAGGGCCAGGTCTGCTGCGCGGGCTCCCGGCTCCTCGTACAGGAGTCCGTGCACGACGAGGTGCTGCATGCCCTCAAGCGGCGGCTGTCCACGCTCCGGCTCGGCGATCCACTGGACAAGAACACCGACATCGGCGCGATCAACTCCGCGGAGCAGCTCTCCCGGATCAGCGCGCTCGTCGAGACGGGTGAGGCCGAGGGTGCCGAGCGCTGGTCGGCTCCGTGCGAGCTGCCGTCCGCCGGATACTGGTTCGCGCCGACGCTCTTCACCGGTGTCACCCAGGCGCACACCGTCGCCCGCGACGAGATCTTCGGCCCGGTGCTGTCGGTGCTGACGTTCCGTACGCCGGACGAGGCCGTCGCGAAGGCCAACAACAGCCAGTACGGCCTCTCGGCGGGCATCTGGACGGAGAAGGGCTCCCGCATCCTGGCGGTGGCGAACAAGCTCCGGGCCGGCGTGGTGTGGGCCAACACGTTCAACAAGTTCGACCCGACCTCGCCGTTCGGCGGATACAAGGAGTCGGGCTTCGGCCGCGAGGGCGGCCGTCACGGTCTGGAGGCCTACCTCGATGTCTGACGGGCGACTCAGTGTCTTCAAGACCTACAAGCTGTACGTCGGGGGCAAGTTCCCCCGCTCCGAGAGCGGCCGGGTGTACGAGGTGACGGACTCGAAGGGCACGTGGCTGGCGAACGCCCCGCAGTCCTCCCGCAAGGACGCACGGGACGCGGTCGTGGCCGCACGCAAGGCGTTCGGCGGCTGGTCGGGCGCGACCGCGTACAACCGCGGGCAGGTCCTCTACCGCGTCGCGGAGATGCTGGAGGGCCGGCGGGAGCAGTTCGTGCGCGAAGTGGCGGACGCCGAGGGGCTGTCGAAGTCCAAGGCGGCGGCCGTCGTCGACGCGGCGGTCGACCGCTGGGTCTGGTACGCGGGCTGGACGGACAAGATCGGCCAGGTCGTGGGCGGGGCGAACCCGGTCGCGGGCCCGTTCTTCAACCTGTCCACCCCGGAACCGACCGGTGTGGTCGCGGTGCTGGCTCCCCAGGAGTCGTCGTTCCTGGGCCTCGTCTCGGTGATCGCCCCGGTGATCGCCACGGGGAACACGGCGGTCGTCATCGCCTCGGCCGACGCTCCGCTGCCCGCGCTCTCGCTGGGCGAGGTCCTGGCGACCTCGGACCTTCCGGGCGGTGTGGTGAACATCCTGTCGGGGAGGACGGCGGAGCTCGCCGCTCCCCTGGCCTCGCACCAGGACGTCAACGCCATCGACCTGACGGGAGCCGACGCCGCTCTGGCGAAGGAGCTGGAGATCGCGGCGGCGGACAACCTGAAGCGCGTACACCGCCCGCCCGTCTCCCGCCACCGCCCGGAGAAGGAAGCGCACGGCGCCGCTCGTCCACAGGCTGTGGGCGGCGCGGACTGGTCGGCCGATCCGGGCACGCACCGCCTGACGGCCTTCCTGGAGACCAAGACGGTCTGGCACCCCACGGGCGCCCTGGGAGCCTCGGGCTCCTCGTACTGACCGCCGAGACGCGTGTGGGCCGCCTCCGGGCGGCCTCACACGCGTGTACGGGATCAGCCGGTGACCAGAGCGGCCGCCTCTCCGGTCACGGGCAGGTCGCTGAGCGCCGCGCCGCTGGTCACCGGGTCGGTGACCAGCGCCGTGGTCACGGGCTTGAAGTCGGCGACCTGGGTGCCCACCGCGTTGTCCAACGGGTCCACGCCCGTCCCGGCCAGCGGGTCGAGCTGGAGGTCGGTGACGGGCTCGACGGCCCCGGCGAGGCCGTAACCCAGCGCGCTGGTCACCGCGGGGGCCGCCGCGTCGCCGACCGCCTCCAGGGTGCTGTCCGCGGTGTCCGCACCGGTCACGGGCGGAGCGGGCAGCGGCGCGGCCTGGGCGGCCGCACCTCCCGCACCGAGCGCCGCGCCCAGCGCGGTGAGGGTCAGACCGGCGCGCAGCAGAGCGCGCTTCCGGGGCTTGGACAGTGCATGACGTGCCATGTTTTCCCACCTGTACGGGACGTTTCGGGTAATCGTCCGTGCGCGAAGAGTAATTGAGGTGTGATGCTCGATACCAACAGGACCTCCCGGGGATCCCCTGCGCGGGTCAATGCCTCACACTTCTGTTCTGTGAGTTCCCAACCGATCCCCACACGCGTCGTGCTGCTCGCCGGTCCGTCCGGCTCCGGCAAGTCGTCCCTCGCGGCCCGCAGCGGTCTTCCGGTGCTGCGCCTGGACGACTTCTACAAGGAGGGTGACGACCCGACACTGCCGAGAGTCACCGGCAGCGCCGACATCGACTGGGACTCGGCACTGTCCTGGGACGCGGACGGCGCGGTCGAGGCCATAGCGGAACTCTGCCGCACGGGGCGTACGTTCGTTCCGCTGTACGACATCGCCACGAGCTCGCGGTCCGGCCACGAGGTGCTCGACATCGAACGCACCCCTCTCTTCGTCGCCGAGGGCATCTTCGCGGCGGACATCGTGGAGCGCTGCCAGGAGCTGGGCCTGCTGGCGGACGCCCTGTGCCTGCGCGGCCGGCCGTCGACGACGTTCCGGCGACGCCTGGTGCGGGACCTGCGCGAGGGACGGAAGTCGGTGCCGTTCCTGCTGCGGCGCGGCTGGCGTCTGATGCGTGCCGAACGGCGCATCGTGGCCCGCCAGGCGGCACTGGGCGCCTACCCCTGCGCCCGACAGGAGGCCCTGGGCCGCCTGGCCGCGGCGGCGGCGGGCCGCTGCCGTACTCCACGGAGCCGGGTACCGAACTGACAGCGGGGGTGGACAGGACCCCCCGGCCTGTCCACCCCCGCTGCGTACCGCCGCCTCCCCCGAAGCCGCGGCCTTTCCCCCGTACCCCCGTGCTGTTCCCCCGTGCCCCCCGTAGACCTCAGGCCACCAACTCGCCGAAGGACTCCTCCTCGTCACGGCCGAAGCTGAGGACCTCGTCCTCGCGCAGCCGGCGGAGTGACCGCCAGATGCTCGACTTCACCGTGCCGACACTGATGTCGAGGATGGACGCGATCTCCGGGTCCGTGCGGCCCTCGTAGTAACGGAGGACCAGCATCGTGCGCTGGAGTTCCGGCAGCCGCGCGAGCGCCTGCCAGAGCACCGCGCGCAGTTCCGTGCCCCGCATCGCGTCCGTGTCGCCCACCGTCTCCGGCAGCTCCTCGGTCGGGTATTCGTTCAGCTTGCGCCTGCGCCACGCGCTGATGTGCAGGTTGGTCATGGTGCGGCGGAGGTATCCGCCGACCGCCGCCTTGTCGCTGATCCTGTCCCACGCCCGGTACGTCGAGAAGAGGGCGCTCTGCAGCAGGTCCTCGGCCTCGAACCGGTCGCCGGTCAGGTGATAGGCGGTCGCGTACAGGGAGGCGCGGCGATCCTGGACGTAGGCGGTGAACGCCGCTTCGGCGTCCTCCGCCCCGACCGAGGACTTCCGCTCCCCCGAGGCCTCCCCGTACGCGCTTCCCCCGTTCTCCCCCGTGGGCGCGTCAACCATCGTCAGGTGCGACGTGTGCTGACGCCCGGCGCCCCGGGCGCACCCCCGTCCCCCGGCGCCGGACTTCTCCTGACTCCGCCCGACGTCGTGAAGGCGCGTGACAACTGCGCTCGAGGTGGTGCTGAGCAGTGCGTTCATCTGGCGCCCCCCATCGGTGGAGTCCGGTCGTTCCGTGTGACAACGAGCTTGCCGGGGCAGTTTCATGGCGCTGTCCCTCGACTGTCACAGAGCTGTCACAGGGCATGTCGCGGTCCACGTCGGAGATCGAGCCGACGGACCGAGTCGGGGGGATTGTCGAAACGTGGCAGCACCATGGGCCAGAATGGCCCCCGTGCCTTTCCTGTTGCTGATCGAGGACGATGACGCCATCCGCACGGCCCTCGAACTCTCGCTGTCACGCCAGGGCCACCGTGTGGCCACCGCGGCGACGGGAGAGGACGGCCTGGAGCTGCTGAGAGAGCAGCGGCCGGACCTGGTCGTGCTGGATGTGATGCTGCCCGGGATCGACGGTTTCGAGGTCTGCCGGCGGATTCGCCGCACCGACCAGCTGCCGATCATTCTGCTGACCGCGCGCAGCGACGACATCGACGTCGTGGTGGGACTGGAGTCCGGCGCGGACGACTACGTGGTGAAACCCGTACAGGGCCGGGTACTCGACGCCCGTATCCGCGCGGTCCTGCGCCGCGGGGAGAGGGAGTCCACCGACTCGGCGACGTTCGGGAGTGTCGTCATCGACCGTTCGGCGATGACCGTGACGAAGAACGGGGAGGACCTTCAGCTCACGCCGACCGAGCTGCGGCTCCTGCTCGAACTGAGCCGACGCCCCGGACAGGCCCTGTCCCGGCAGCAGTTGCTGCGTCTCGTCTGGGAGCACGACTACCTCGGGGACTCACGCCTGGTGGACGCCTGCGTGCAGCGGCTGCGGGCGAAGGTGGAGGACGTGCCGTCCTCGCCGACTCTCATCCGCACCGTGCGGGGTGTGGGCTACCGGCTGGACACGCCTCAGTGAGTGATTCCGCGAAACGTTCCATACTCGCGGGTCTTCGCTGGACCAGCCTGCGGCTGCGGTTGCTGATCGTGTTCGCGCTGGTGGCCCTGACGGCGGCGGTGTCCGCGTCGGGCATCGCGTACTGGCTGAACCGTGAGGCCGTCCTGACGCGTACGCAGGACACGGCGCTGGGCGACTTCCGCCGCCAGATGCAGAACCGGGCGGCCTCGCTGCCGTTGCAGCCGACGGCGGACGATCTGCGGGACGCCGCCGAGCAGATGGCGAGCAGCGGCCCGGGTTACCACGTGCTGCTGATCGGCACCAAGGACGGCAAACCGGTCACCGGGACCTCCGACCTCGACGCCTTCACCAAGGCCGACGTTCCCGCCTCGCTGCAGAAGCAGGTGAACAAGAAGCAGCCGCTGACGTCGACGAACACCTTTGAGTACCACCTGTTCTGGCAACGTACGACTTTGGGCAACACCCCTTACCTGGTGGCCGGAACGAAGATCATCGGCGGTGGTCCCGCCGGATACATGCTGAAGTCGCTCGACCAGGAGCGCGAGGACCTCAGTTCGCTGGCGTGGTCCCTGGGGATCGCCACCGCGCTGGCCCTCATCGGCTCGGCGCTCCTCGCCCAGGCCGCGGCGACGACCGTGCTGCGCCCGGTGCAGCGGCTCGGCGACGCGGCCCGCAAGCTCGGCGAGGGCAAGCTCGACACCCGTCTCGTGGTCTCCGGCACCGACGAACTCGCCGATCTCTCCCATACGTTCAACAGGGCCGCGAGCTCCCTGGAGAAGAAGGTCGCGGACATGAGCGCGCGGGAGGAGTCGAGCCGCCGGTTCGTCGCCGACATGTCGCACGAGCTGCGCACCCCGCTGACCGCGATCACGGCGGTCGCCGAGGTGCTGGAGGACGAGGCGGACAGCCTGGACCCGATGATCGCTCCGGCCGTGCACCTGGTGGTGAGTGAGACCCGGCGGCTGAACGACCTGGTCGAGAACCTCATGGAGGTCACCCGCTTCGACGCCGGTACGGCCCGCCTCGTCCTGGACACGGTCGACGTCGCCGACCAGGTGACCGCCTGCATCGACGCCCGGGCCTGGCTGGACGCGGTCGATCTGGACGCGGAGCGCGGCATCATGGTGCGGCTGGATCCGCGCCGGCTCGACGTGATCCTGGCCAATCTGATCGGAAACGCGCTCAAGCACGGCGGATCACCGGTGCGGGTGTCCGTGCGGACCGACGAGGACGAGCTGGTCATCGAGGTGCGCGACCACGGCCCGGGCATCCCCGAGGAAGTCCTGCCCCATGTGTTCGACCGCTTCTACAAGGCGAGCGCCTCCCGGCCGCGTTCCGAGGGCAGCGGGCTCGGCCTGTCCATCGCGGTGGAGAACGCGCACATCCACGGCGGCGACATCACGGCCTCGAATCTCCCGGACGGTGGGGGTGCGGTGTTCGTGCTGCGGCTCCCACGCGACGCGGAGGCGCTGACCGGCGCCCCGGACGACGGCGACCCGGACCGGAACGAGAAGGGCGACGCGAAGTGATGCGCAGCGAACGGCCGTACCGCGCCCCGAACGGGGTCCGGGCGCGACGCCCCGGCCGGGCCGTCTCGGTACTGGCCGTCATGGCGGCCTGTGCCGCACTGGCGTCGGGCTGCGGCATCCGCAGCACGTCGGTGCCGGTCGATGCCGGGGCCGCGCCGTCACGGATGCCGTGCCGGACCGCGTCGGGCGAGGCGACCGCGCCGCCGCCGGAGAGCGTCTCCGTACGTGTCTACCTGGTCTGCGCCTCACAACTGGTGACGGTGGAGCGCACGGTGGAGATCGACGAGTCGCGGGCCTCCTCCCTCCGGACCGCACAGGTGCTGCTGAGTGAACTGCAGCGGGAGCCGGACACCGACGAGCGGCGCGCCGGCATCTCCACCGACGTACCGGTGGGTCTGAGGGTCACCGGCGGCCACACGGACGACCCGGCGGGCACGCTACGGCTCAGCGAGCAGCCGGACGACCTGCCGGCGGAGGCGCTCGCGCAGGTGGTGTGCTCGTACGCGGAGAGCGATGCGCTCGGCTCCGGGGGTTCGGTGCGGCTCGGCGGGCCGGGCGATTACGCCCCGCGGGGCTACCTGTGCACGACCGAGACGAAGAGCCGGCCCGGCGAGGTACCCACGCTGGGCGCGCTCGAGCTGCCCTGAGGTCCGGTACCGGGGCCCGTGCCGCTCGTCACAGGGCCTTCGCCGAACCGGGCGGAACCGATCCTGCCGGTCGTGGCGTCTTGGTGCACGTGCGTCACAGTTCGGACGGCCCGGCCGTCATCCGCTTCCGCGCGCCGGGGGTAGTCCTCCTGCTCGCGCATCTCGTGTTCGTCGGCTGGCTGACGCTGCGCCCGCTGGACGTGCCCTGGATGACTGCCGCGAACTTCCAGCCGTTCGCCGGGATCAGAGCGGATCTGGCCCTGGGCCCGGCCGAGGCGGTGCGCCGTATCGGTGAGGGTCTGGTGCTCCTGGCGCCACTCGGCATACTGCTGCCGATGGCCGGCGGCAGGCTGCTGGTCTCCCCCTGGGCCTCGCTGGCCCGTACGGTCACGGCCGGGGCGCTGATCTCGATGGCCATCGAGCTGGCGCAGACGGGAGTGCCGGGTCAGGTCGTCGACGTCGACTCACTGCTGCTGAACACCTCGGGTGTGGCGCTGGCGCATCTGCTGGTCGTCCCGCTGTCGCGGTCACGGCTGCGCCGGGGCAACCGGGCGGGGGCCGGCGACCTGTCCCGGATCGGGAACGGTCTCCGTACGGCCGGGAACGAGGCTTTTCGTGACTCTCAGGGGTCGACCCCGACGATTACCAGGGTCGGCATCGCCCCGTAGAGCGACGCTTTGTACACCTTCGCGGGGCCACTATGGAGGTACCGGGAGCGCGACGGAGTCGCTCCCCGCAACGGTTCGCGAAGGAGCTCACCATGGCCGCACTT
Organism: Streptomyces sp. NPDC005791; assembly: GCF_042871485.1. Taxonomy (NCBI): domain Bacteria; kingdom Bacillati; phylum Actinomycetota; class Actinomycetes; order Kitasatosporales; family Streptomycetaceae; genus Streptomyces; species Streptomyces sp. NPDC005791. Next base: position 638,961 of record NZ_JBIAIP010000001.1, on the reverse strand, counting down.
GTCCGCCCCCGTGAGGGACGCATGATCGGTGGGGTGTGCGCAGCGCTGGCACGGCGCTTCGGCACCTCCGCAGGAACGATGCGCGTCATCTTCCTGGTGTCGTGCCTGCTCCCCGGCCCCCAGTTCCTGCTGTACCTGGCGCTGTGGATGCTGCTGCCGTCGGAGAAGAGCCCGGCCGCGACGGCCTGGTGAGCGCCGGCACCACGGGGAGAAGCACGTGGGGCGCACACCCTGGCCGGGTGTGCGCCCCACAGGCGTGAACGGGTGATCAGCCACCGAACGGAAGGGCGGCGGTCAGCCCGCCGGCGGGCAGGCCACCGAGCAGGTTGGTGCCGGGCGTCGAGACCTCCCCGCTGCCACGCTGCTGGTTCTGCTGACCGAGGAAGCCGAACGTCGCCTCCTCGACGAAGGGCAGCGCCTGAGCCACGGAGTCCACGGTGACGGCCGCGGGCATGGCGGCGGCCGCGGGGTCGACGGGCAGGGGAGCAGCGGAGGCACTGCCCGCGCCGACCGCGGCGAAAGCGGCACCGAGAGCGATGACGCCGAGGGTCCTGACAGCAGACTGCTTCATGTGAAACGCATCCTTGGGGAAGGGGATGTGAGCGGCTTTGCAACGTAGTCAGCCCCGCGTCCCCGCCGCAAACACGCCGCGACACGGAAACGGCCGGGATTCCATACTCCCGGCCGTCCGCCAGTCGAATGTCTCAGCCGGCCGCAGACCGAGAACCACTGGTCACGGCCGTCTGGCGGAAGAGCCACTCGGACTTCAGCTCGGCATATCCGGGCTTCACGACGTCATTGATCATCGCCAGACGTTCATCGAAAGGAATGAACGCCGATTTCATCGCATTGACTGTGAACCACTGCATGTCGTCGAGCGTGTATCCGAACGTCTCGGTCAGTCGCTCGAATTCCTGACTCATACTCGTCCCGCTCATCAACCGGTTGTCCGTATTCACGGTGGCGCGGAAATGCAGCTTCCGCAGCAGCCCGATGGGGTGCTCGGCGTACGAGGCCGCGGCACCGGTCTGAAGGTTGGAGGTCGGGCAGAGCTCCAGCGGGATCCGCTTGTCGCGCACGTAGGAGGCGAGCCGCCCCAGCGTCACGGTGCCGTCGTCGGCGATCTCGATGTCGTCGATGATGCGGACGCCGTGGCCGAGCCGGTCGGCGCCGCACCACTGCAGGGCCTGCCAGATCGACGGCAGACCGAACGCCTCGCCCGCGTGGATGGTGAAGTGGTTGTTCTCGCGCTTGAGGTACTCGAACGCGTCAAGGTGACGGGTGGGGGGGTAGCCCGCCTCGGCGCCCGCGATGTCGAAGCCCACCACGCCCAGATCGCGGTAGCGGTTGGCGAGCTCGGCGATCTCCAGCGCCCGGGCGGCGTGTCGCATCGCGGTGAGCAGGGCGCCGACGCGGATGCGGTGGCCGTTCGCGCGGGCCCGGCGCTCCCCCTCACGGAAGCCCTCGTTGACCGCCTCCACGACCTCTTCGAGGGACAGACCCGCGGTGAGGTGCTGCTCGGGCGCGTACCGCACCTCCGCGTAGACGACACCGTCCTCCGCCAGGTCCACGGCACACTCGGCGGCCACCCGGAACAGCGCGTCACGGGTCTGCATGACGGCGCAGGTGTGGGCGAACGTCTCCAGGTAGCGCTCCAGCGAACCGGAGTCGGCCGCCTCGCGGAACCAGATGCCGAGCTTGTCGGGCTCGGTCTCCGGCAGGGCTTCGTAGCCCTGGGCGAGCGCCAGTTCGACGATCGTGCCGGGGCGCAGGCCGCCGTCGAGGTGATCATGGAGGAGCACCTTGGGCGCGCGGCGGATCTGGTCGGGACCGGGGACGTTCAGGGTCTGGCTCGTCATTCGGGCACTCTAACGCCTACGCGCGTAGAGCGCTGGCGCCGATACGTAACAGTGACCGCGAAGCCAGGTGGAATACACCTGCCCTTCTGACACTGTTCTGTCATGGCACAGCACGCACTTCCCCTGCCTGCCGCCAGGCTGGGACGGGCCGTCCACACGGCCGGAGCAGCACCCGAGGTCAGCGGCGTGGTCCTGCTGCTCCCGGACGGCGAGACCGATTCCCGGCGCCGTCCCTCCGCCTTCTCGTACGCGGCGCAACTGCCGTTCGCCCGGACCCTGGCCCGCGCCGGGCAGGACGACGGGCTCGCGGTGCACGTCGTGCGCTACCGCACCCGGGGCTGGAACGCCGGCGCGGATCCGGCGGACGACGCCCACTGGGCGGCCGACGAGATCCAACGCCGCTACGGCGACATCCCCGTGTGCCTCGTCGGGCACGGCATGGGCGGCAGGGCCGCCCTGCGCGGCGCCGGCCACGCCGCCGTCAACTCCGTGCTGGCGATGGCGCCCTGGCTTCCCGAAGGCGCGGACGCGGAGCCCGAACCGGTGAAACACCTGGCGGGGCGCCGGGTCCTGATCGTGCACGGCACGAACGACGCTCGGACGGATCCGGAGCTCTCCTACCGACTGGCCGAGCGGGCCAAGAAGGCGAACCGGGACACCTGCCGCTTCGAGGTCCACTCGGACGGGCACGCCCTGCGCCAGCACCGGTCCGAAGTGCTGGCGCTGGCCTCGGACTTCATCCGGGGTTCACTGTTCGCCCGGTCGTACGCGCGCCCGGTCGCCGACGCGTTCGCCGCGCCTCCTCCGCTGGGCCTGCGGATGCCGCTCGCCGCGGGGTTCGGACGGTCGCTGAGGCACTGATGAGGGCGCGTACGCGCGTACGCGCCCTCAGTCCGGCAGCAGGCTCCCACGGCGCGACAGCAGGAAACGCTTGAAGGCCGCCACCGGCGGCGTGTCGGGGTGGCCGTCGAGCCAGGCGACACCGATCTCACGGGCCGCGCGCGGCGCCGTCACCGTCAACTCGACGACGCCGGGCCGGGCGACGGCCGGCGGCGGCAGCAGCGCCACCCCGAGTCCGGCCGCGACCAGGCCGCGCAGCGTCTCCGCCTCCTCGCCCTCGAACGCGACCCGCGGGGTGAAGCCCGCCTCGGCGCAGAGGTCGTCGGTGATCCGCCGCAGTCCGTAACCGGGTTCGAGGGTGACGAACGTTTCGTCGGCTGCCTCGGCGAGCCGGACGCGTCGGCGCCCCGCCAGCCGGTGGTCGTCGGGGACGACCAGCCGCAGCCGCTGCTCGTCCAGACGCATGGCGACGAGATCCGGGGCGTCCGGGACGGGCGAGGTGAGGCAGAGGTCGAGGCCGCCCGCCCGCAGGCGCTCGATCATCGCCTCGCCGTAGTTCTGGACGAGCTGGAAGCGGACCCGGGGGTGATCGGCGCGGAAGGCGCGGATCAGGGCGGGCACGGTCTCGGAGCCCATGGTGTGCAGGAAGCCGAAGGCGACCTTGCCCGCCGTGGGGTCGGCGTCGGCGCGCACCGAGTCCGCGGCCTTCTCCACCTCCGCCAGCGCGCGCTCGGCGGAGCCCAGGAAGGTGCGGCCCGCGGGAGTGAGCGAGACGGTCCGTCCCCGGCGGGCGAACAGCGCGACCCCCAGGTCCTGTTCCAGCCTCACCATGGCCCGTGACAGCGTCGACTGAGGGACGCCGAGCTCGTGCGCGGCACGGGTGACGTGCTCGTGGCGGGCCACCGCCTCGAAGTACGCGAGGCGTGGTGCGAGTACGGCTCGGATGTCTTCTTCGTAACTGCTCGGTGACAGTCGAGGCTGTGAGCTGTATTGATGCACCATGGGAACGATTATCGCTGTTTCGTGCATTGGACGCATGAAACCGGGCGGTCTACGTTCGCCGTATGCCTCCTGCCAGTACCGGGGCGTCCACCATCGTGCTGGACGCCGCTCCGTCATCCGCCGCCGCGTCCTCGACCGCCCCGGACCGCCTCACCCCTGGTGGTCCCGGTTACCGCCGGATGAGCTTCGCGCTCTTCGCGGCGGGCATCGCGGCTTTCGCCCTCCTCTACTCCACCCAGGCCCTGCTGCCCGCCGTCTCCGCGTCCTTCGGCGCGACGGCCGGACAGGCGAGCTGGACGGTCTCCGCGGCGACCGGTGCACTGGCGCTGTGCGTCCTGCCGCTGAGCGCGCTCTCCGAGCGCTTCGGGCGGCGCCAGATGATGACGGCCTCCCTGGCCGTCGCCGTGGTGATCGGGCTTCTCGTCCCCTTCGCCCCGTCGCTCGGCTGGCTGATCGCGCTGCGCGCGGTGCAGGGCGCGGCACTGGCCGGACTGCCCGCCTCCGCGATGGCCTACCTGGCCGAGGAGGTGCGGCCCAAGGCCCTGGTGGCCGCGATCGGACTGTTCGTGGCGGGCAACAGCATCGGCGGCATGAGCGGCCGCATCCTGGCCGGCTGGGTCGCCCAGCTGTGGGGCTGGCGGATGGCACTCGGTGCGATCGGGCTGCTCGCCGCGGTCTGCGCGGTGGTCTTCCACCGCCTGATCCCCAAGGCCCGGCACTTCAGCCCCGCCTCGCTCGACCCGAAGGCCCTGGCGAAGAACGTCACCGGTCACCTCGCCGACCCGCTGCTGCGCCGGCTGTACGCGATCGGCGCCCTGTTCATGACGGTGTTCGGCGCGGTCTACACCGTGATCGGCTACCGGCTCGTCGAGGCACCCTTCAGCCTCCCGCAGGGCATCATCGGCTCGGTCTTCCTCATCTACCTCGTCGGCACGCTCTCCTCGGCCGCCGCGGGCCGACTGGTCGGCCGACTGGGCCGCCGGGGGGCGCTGTACCTCGCCGTCTCCACGACGGCCGCGGGTCTGCTGCTCTCCCTGTCCGACCAGCTGGCCGCCGTCCTGGGCGGCCTCGTCCTCATCACGGCCGGCTTCTTCGCCGGGCACGCGGTCGCCTCGTCCTCGGTGAGCCGTACGGCGACCACGGGCCGCGCGCAGGCGTCGGCGCTCTACCAGTCCGCGTACTACCTGGGCTCCAGCGCGGGCGGCACGCTCGGTGCCGTCGCCTTCCACGCCGGCGGCTGGGCCGGCACGGTCGCCCTGGGTGTCCTGGCGGTCCTCGGTGTCCTGTCGATCACCCTGTTCGGGACCCGGGCGGCCCGGACCGAGCGGCTCCGCACCGCGTCCCCGGCACCTGTGCACAACTGAGACCTGCCGCCGCACAACCGCTGCTCCCCGGCGCACGTCAAACAAGCGGAGTCACACACCGCGGGCGAAACGCGAAGGGGAGCAGACGTACATGACGATCATGGGGAACATGCGCGGCGCGGGGGTACGGCGCGGGGCCGTCCTGTCCGTCGCAGGTCTGGTGGCCGCTCCGGCGCTGGTCCTGAGCAGCGGGACGGCCGCCCAGGCGGCCTCCTGCACGGCCTCCGCAGGGCCGTACCAGAAGCAGGCCGAGAAGTGGCTGGGGCGAACGGCCGACGGGCGGCAGTCGGCGGCCGACTGCAAGGCGATCCGCTCCTTCCAGAGCGCGAAGGGCATCACCCCGGCGGCCGGATACGCGGGGCCGGTCACCTGGCGCACGATGAAGACGATCACCGCCCAGAAGGCGGCCGGCAAGACCCCGAACAAGGCGAAGAAGTGCCCCACGAACAAGGGCCGCATCGCCTGCGTGGACCTGACCAGGCAGCTGAGCTGGATCCAGGACGGCGCCAAGCTGAAGTTCGGCCCGGTGCCGGTGCGTACGGGGCGTAACGGCGACGAGACGCGGACCGGCGCCACGAAGATCTACTGGCGCAACATCGACCACTGGTCGACGCTCTACGACGTACGCATGCCGTACGCCCAGTTCTTCGACGGCGGGCAGGCGTTCCACTCCGTCACCAAGTCCATGTACAACAACCCTGGATCGGCGGGCTGCGTCAACATGCGCCCGGCGGACGCGAAGTCATACTGGAAGCTGTTGAAGAACGGGGACGACGTCTTCGTGTACGGACGCAAGCCCGGCACCTGAGCAGCGGTTTCCGCGCTTCCCGCCCCTGTTGTCAGTGCCCTGCGGTAGCTTCCACAGTGCTGGGTGAGCGGTGTCACAGCGCAACAGGGGTGGAGCGATGAGTGATCGGACAGCGACAGCGGAGATCGACAGCCGGCTGGAGGGACACCGGGTCGAGCTGACCGGTTACTGCTACCGGATGCTCGGCTCCGCCTTCGAGGCGGAGGACGCGGTCCAGGACACGCTGGTGCGCGCCTGGCGCAACTTCGACAAGTTCGAAGGCCGTTCCTCGCTGCGCTCCTGGCTGTACCGCATCGCGACGAACGTCTGTCTCGACATGCTCACCGCGGGCAACAAGCGCGCCCGGCCGGTGGACCTGACCGGCCCGACACCGCTGGCCCAGGCCGCGTTGAACCCCCGCCCGGAGAACACCTGGCTGGAGCCGATGCCCGACGGACGCGTCCTGCCCTCGGTGGCCGACCCCGCGGAGGCCGCAGTGGCCCGTGAATCGGTGCGCCTCGCGTTCGTCGCCGCGCTCCAGCACCTGCCGCCGAAGCAGCGTGCGGTGCTGATCCTGCGCGAGGTCCTGGCGTGGAAGGCGAGCGAGGTCGCCGAACTGCTCGACACCTCGGTCGCCTCGGTCAACAGCGCCCTGCAGCGTGCCCGGGCGACTCTTTCGGACACGGACAACAAGGCACCGGACACCGCGAATCCGCTCGACGAGGAGCAGCGCAAGCTGCTGGACCGCTATGTGGCGGCGTTCGAGGGGTACGACATGGCCGCGCTGACGGCGCTGCTCCATGAGGACGCCGTGATGACCATGCCGCCGTTCGATCTCTGGCTGCGGGGACACGACGACATCACCGGCTTCATGCTCAGCATCGGGGCGAGCTGTGCCGGTTCCCGGCTGGTGGCGACGGAGGCCAACGGCACCCCGGCCTTCGCCCACTACAAGCCGAATCCGGACGGTCCGGGCTTCGTACCGTGGGCGGTTCAGGTCATCGACATCTCGGACGGTGCGATCACCGGGATGCACTGCTTCCTGGACACTCCGCGCTGGTTCCCGCTGTTCGGGCTCCCCGACCATCTGGACGACGACGCGTCGTGAGGGTGAGACGACCCGTGGTGGTCGGCTGGGCCGTCCTGGTGGCGGGTGGCTGGGCGGCGACGCAGTGGCTGGGCGAGCCGTCCGCCACGGCCGGCCCGGGGCCGGCTCCCGCCCCCTCGGCCGGCGTATCGGCCGGCAACCCCGAACCGGGACCGCAGCCGGAGAGCGGCCGGTGCGAGACGCCGAGGCCGGAACCGGCACCGTCGGCAAGCGACGGGTCATGGCCGGACAAGGAGGCGTACGACTCCGGGAGACCACAGACGACGCTGGTCGTCTGTCACCACGTCGTGCTCCGCGACAGCGCCACGGCCCGCTGAGCGTGGCTCACTCCGGGTCCCACCGGACGTGAGCCTGCACAGCGGACAGCCCGACCAGATCGAGCAGCGCCCCGAGCTCGGCCGGGACGTTGCGCAGCCGCAGCTCGACACCGCCGGCCCTGCGTGCGACGAGCCCCAGCCGGGCGACCGCCTCGACCGCGGCCAGATCCGGCTGCACGACACCACCCACGTCGCAGTCCACCACGGCGATGCCTGGGAGGCCGCTGAGCAGCACTTCCAGCTCGGCGCAGAGTGCCGGCACGTCGGCGCGGGTGATGCGGCCGGTGACGACGAGAGCGTTCGGTGTCATGGCATCCACACCAGGGAGACCTGCGGGATGCCCGAAACTCATCGCTGTCCGGTGAGGCGGGCTCAGCTGACCGGGAAGACCCCCGTGTCCAGATCCAGCCCGAAGGGCTTGGGCAGTGTCAGTGTCTCGCCGTACTCGACCGCTTCCAGGACCCGGTAGGTGCCGTCGCTCGGCTCTCCGTACAGGGTCGCGGTCGGACGGCCGGTGTGCCAGGGGTCGAGCAGCAGGAACAGCTCGACACCGGCTCTGGCATACCCGTGCGCCTTGCCGATGCGGTCGTGGTTGGCGTTGGCCGGTGAGGTGATCTCCACGACGAGCCGGACGTCCTCCGCCGCCACGCGATGGCCGGGCCCGGTCGCGACCGCACGCGGCAGGACGACGAGATCGGGGATGTACAGCCCGGCCCGGCCGGGCACGGAGACGCCGAGCGTCTGGTAGATCCCCCAGTCCTCCGGGATGACGGCGTAGAGCCTGCGCTGAAGCAGTTCTGCTGTGGTGTTGTGGTCCTTGGACGGCGGTGGCGACACGGTGACGATCCCCTCGATGATCTCCACCTTGCAGCCCTCGGGTGCGTCCGTCTCCTCCCAGATCCGGACGAGGTCGTCCCAGTCCTGACCGTGACCCGGCCCGGGATCGACAGTGAGTGCGCTCATGGCGGTCTCCTCTTATCGGTGCATCATCGATAACAGCATGCCGAACGGGACCGGTGGTGGTCCACCGGTCCCGTTCACCCGAAAGGGAAAGCCGCAGGTCAGGCGATACGTTCCCGCACCACCGGCGTGGCGGTGAAGGGTGTGCCGGCCGGGGCGATGTCGTACGAGCCGGGCAGCGCCTTCAGCGCGTACTCGAACTTCTCCGGGGTGTCCGTGTGCAGGGTCAGCAGCGGCTGGCCCTCGGTCACCGTGTCCCCCGGCTTGGCGTGCAGCTCGATGCCCGCGCCGGCCTGCACCGGGTCCTCCTTGCGCGCGCGGCCCGCGCCGAGGCGCCAGGCGGCGACGCCGACGTCGTAGGCGTCGAGGCGGGTCAGCACGCCCGAGGACGGGGCGCTGATCACATGCTGCTCGCGGGCGACGGGGAGCTCGGCGTCCGGGTCGCCGCCCTGGGCGGAGATCATGCGGCGCCAGACGTCCATCGCGGAGCCGTCGGCCAGGGCCTTCTCCGGGTCGGCGTCCTTGAGTCCGGCGGCGTCGAGCATCTCGCGGGCGAGGGCCAGGGTCAGGTCGATCACGTCCTGCGGGCCACCGCCGGCCAGCACCTCGACGGACTCCCGGACCTCCAGGGCGTTCCCGGCGGTGAGGCCGAGCGGGGTCGCCATGTCGGTGAGCAGCGCCACGGTCCGTACGCCGCTGTCGGTGCCCAGTGCGACCATGGTGGACGCCAGTTCGCGGGCGTCCTCGATCGTCTTCATGAAGGCGCCGGAGCCGACCTTGACGTCCAGGACGAGCGCCCCGGTGCCCTCGGCGATCTTCTTGGACATGATCGAACTGGCGATCAGCGGGATCGCCTCGACGGTGCCGGTGACGTCGCGCAGCGCGTACAGCTTCTTGTCGGCGGGCGCGAGGCCGTCGCCGGCCGCGCAGATCACCGCGCCGGTGGTGTCCAGCACGTCCAGCATCTCGGCGTTGGAGAGGTGGGCGCGCCAGCCGGGGATGGACTCCAGCTTGTCGAGGGTCCCGCCGGTGTGGCCGAGGCCCCGGCCGCTGAGCTGCGGCACGGCGGCGCCGCAGGCGGCGACCAGCGGGGCGAGCGGCAGGGTGATCTTGTCGCCGACGCCGCCGGTGGAGTGCTTGTCGGTGGTGGGGCGGGAGAGTGCGCCGAAGTCCATCCGCTCGCCGGAGGCGATCATCGCGGCGGTCCAGCGGGCGATCTCGGTGCGGTTCATGCCGTTCAGCAGGATCGCCATGGCCAGAGCGGACATCTGCTCGTCGGCGACCTCGCCACGGGTGTACGCGTCGATGACCCAGTCGATCTGCTCGGGGCTGAGCTCGCCGCGGTCCCGCTTGGTGCGGATGACGGAGATGGCGTCCATGGGAGGGAGTCCTTCCGGCCGGATGGGTAGGCGAGAGTCCCGTTGACTCTACGCGCATAGAGAGTGAACGTTCCGCCGCGCCGTTCCCCCGGCGGGCCGGGCGGGCCCACCGGAGGGAGACGGAACGGCGGCGGGGCCGCTACCCCAGGTGCTGCGGCCCGAAGGCCTGCGGCAGCATCTCGTCGAGCGTACGGAAGCCGTCCGGTGTCTCCAGGACGAGGCCGGGCCCGCCGAACTCGTACAGCAGCTGACGGCATCGCCCGCACGGCACCAGCACCGCGCCCGCGCCGTCCACGCAGGTGAAGTGGGTCAGCCGGCCGCCGCCCGTGGCGGCCAGCTGCGAGACCAGCCCGCACTCGGCGCACAGGCCGATGCCGTACGAGGCGTTCTCGACGTTGCATCCGGTGATCATGCGGCCGTCGTCGACGAGGGCCGCCACGCCGACCGGGTAGCCCGAATACGGGGCGTACGCCCGGGACATCGCGTCCCGGGCGGCCTCGCGCAACACCTCCCAGTCGACGGGGGCCGCGCCGTCCGTCACTTCCCCTGTCCCTTCCGGTAGCGCATCCCGTCCGCCTTCGGCATGCGCAGGCGCTGCGCGGAGAGCGAGAGCACGAGCAGGGTGACGACGTACGGGGTGGCGCTGACGAACTCGGTGGGCACCGTGTCGGTGGCGAGGTACCAGACGAGCACCGCGGCGGCGATGACCGCGCTGACGACACCGGGCACGAAGCGCTTGCGGTAGAGCTTCCAGGCCGCGAGGACGGCCAGTATCACCACGAGCAGCAGGAGCAGCGCGTGGACGGACTCGCCGCCGTTGCGCAGCTGCAGCGCGTCGGCGAAGCCGAACAGCCCGGCGCCCATGGCGAGTCCGCCGGGCCGCCAGTTACCGAAGATCATCGCGGCGAGACCGATGTAACCGCGGCCGCCGGTCTGGCCCTCGTTGTAGATGTGCGAGGTGACCAGGGACAGGAAGGCGCCGCCGAGTCCGGCCAGGCCTCCGGAGATGATCACGGCGATGTACTTGTAGCGGTAGACGTTCACACCGAGGGACTCGGCGGCGACCGGGTTCTCACCGCAGGAACGCAGGCGCAGACCGAACGAGGTCTTCCACAGGACGAAGAACGTGCCCGCGAACAGCGCCACGGCCACCAGGGTCAGCAGCGAGACGTTGGTGACGAGTCCGCCGAGGATGCCCGCGACGTCGGACACGAAGAACCAGTGGTGCTTCTCCAACGCGTGCAGCCAGTCCGAGAGACCGGGCACGGTGACCTGCGTGATGCTGTCGGCCGGCGGCGACTGCTTGGGGCTGCCGCCCTTCTCCGCCGCGTCACCGGTGTTGAACCACAGCTTGGCCAGGTAGGTCGTGAATCCCAGGGCCAGGATGTTGATGGCGATACCGGAGATGATGTGGTCCACGCCGAAGGTGACGGTCGCGAAGGCGTGCAGCAGGCCGCCGAGCATGCCGCCCACGACACCGGCCAGGACGCCGATCCATGGGTCGGTCTGCCAGCCGGCCCAGGCGCCGAAGAAGGTGCCGAGGATCATCATGCCCTCGAGGCCGATGTTGACCACACCGGCCCGCTCGGCCCACAGGCCGCCGAGACCGGCGAGCCCGATCGGCACGGCCATCGCGAGCGCGGCGCTGATCTGGCCGGCCGAGGTGACGTCCTGGGCGCCGGTGACGGCCCGTACGGCGGACAGCGCGAGCAGGGCGCCCGCGATGATCAGCAGTACGACGGGGAAACTGAAGCGGGTGCGGCCACCCTTGCCGCCGGAGACCTCGGGGGCCGCGGGCGGCGGGGTGGAAGTCGCCGTGGCGCTCACGCCGACACCTCCTGCTGGTCGGAGTTACGTGCGGCCTTGGCGGCGAGTTCCGCGCCGACCCTGCTCTGCTGGCGCTTGAGGCCGTATCGGCGGACGACTTCGTACGCGATGACGACGCACAGGACGATGACGCCCTGGATGACGCCGACGATCTCCTTGTCGTAGCCCTCGAATTCGAGCTTGCCCGTGCCGCGCTCCAGGAAGCCCCAGAGCAGCGCGCCGAGCGCGATGCCCACGGGGTGGTTACGGCCGAGGAGCGCGATGGCGATCCCGGTGAAACCGATACCGATGGGGAAGTCGCCGCTGTACTCGTAGCTGTCGTTGAGCAGCGTCGGCATGCCGATGAGGCCGGCCATGCCGCCGGAGATCAGCATGGAGGTGACGACCATCTTCTTGACGTCGACACCGCTGGCCTCGGCTGCCGAACCGGACTGGCCGACCGTACGCAGGTCGAAGCCGAACCGGGTGCGGCCGAGCGTGAACCAGTAGGCGAATCCGGCGGCGACCGCGATCACGATGAAGCCCCAGACGGGCGTCGGTGTGGTCGGGAACTCGAAGAAGTGCGAGGACTCCGGGATCGGGGTGGTGGAGACCTTCGTCCCCGCCTCGTCGAGGTGGCCCAGACGGCCCTGCTGGAGCAGGTAACCGATGATCGCGGTCGCGATGGAGTTCAGCATGATCGTCGAGACGACCTCGCTGACTCCGCGCGTGACCTTCAGGAGACCGGCGATACCCGCCCACATCGCGCCGACGATCATCGCGGTGAGGATGATCAGCGGGATCTGGAGGACGCCCGGCAGGGTCAGCGCCCCGCCGAGTGCAGCGGCGAAGAAGGCGGCGAGGCGGTACTGACCGTCGACGCCGATGTTGAAGAGGTTCATGCGGAAACCGACGGCGACCGCGAGACCTGCGAGGTAGTAGGTCGTCCCCTTGTTGAGGATGTAGACCTGGCTGTCCGACTTCAGTCCGTAGTCGAACATGATGCCGAAGGCGCTGAACGGTTCCTTGCCGGTGGCGGCCAGCACGAGAGCGGTCACCAGGAACGCGACCACGATCGCGAGCAGCGGGGCGGCGATCCCCAGGAGCACCCGCTCCTTGTCGAACTTCTTCATCGGTCCTCTCCCCCGTCCCGGGGGTCGGTTTCGGAGTCGTCGCCACCCGTGCTTCCGTGTGCTTCCAGGTGACCGGAAGCCGCACCGGTCATCGCCGAGCCGAGCTCCTCTGGGGTGACGGTCGCCGGGTCGGCGTCGGCCACGAGCTTGCCGCGGTACATGACGCGCAGCGTGTCGGAGAGCCCGATGAGCTCGTCGAGGTCGGCGGAGATCAGCAGCACGGCGAGGCCTTCACGGCGTGCTTCACGGATCTGGTCCCAGATCTGCGCCTGCGCGCCGACGTCCACGCCCCGGGTGGGGTGCGCGGCGATCAGCAGCTTGGGGTTGTGGCTCATCTCGCGGCCGACGATCAGTTTCTGCTGGTTGCCGCCGGAGAGCGAGGCCGCGGTGACCTCGATGCCGGGCGTGCGGACGTCGTACTCGCGCACGATCCGCTCGGTGTCGGCGCGTGCCGCCTTGAGGTCGAGGAAGGCGCCCTTGCTGTTGGGCTTCTCGGTGACGTGCCCCAGCATCCGGTTCTCCCAGAGGGGGGCGTCCAGCAGGAGGCCGTGCCGGTGCCGGTCCTCGGGGATGACGCCCATGCCGTCCTCGCGGCGCTTGCGCGTGGCCGCGCGGGAGATGTCCGCGCCGTCGAGGGTGAGCGACCCGGTGTCGAGGGTCCGCATGCCCATGATGGCGTCGACGAGTTCGGACTGGCCGTTGCCCTCGACGCCCGCGATGCCGAGCACTTCGCCCTTGTGGATCGTGAAGGTGATGCCGTCGAGCACGGCGCGCACCACACCGTCGGGGTCGGTGGCCGTCAGCCGCAGGTCTGCCACGCCCAGCATCGGCGTGTCCGTGACGGTCGATTCCCGGGTCTCGGGCGAGGGCAGCTCGCTGCCCACCATCAGCTCCGCGAGTTGCTTGCTGGTGGTGTGCGCGGGATCCGCGGTGCCCACCGTCGTACCGCGCCGGATCACGGTGATCTCGTCCGCGACCGACAGCACCTCACCCAGCTTGTGGGAGATGAAGATGACGGTGAGGCCCTCCGCCTTCAGCTCACGCAGGTTGTCGAAGAGGGCGTCGACCTCCTGCGGCACGAGGACCGCGGTCGGTTCGTCGAGGATCAGGGTGCGGGCGCCGCGGTAGAGGACCTTGAGGATCTCCACCCGCTGGCGGTCGGCGACCCCGAGGTCCTCGACGACGGCGTCGGGGCGGACACCGAGGCCGTACGCGTCGGAGATCTCCTTGATCTTCGCCCGCGCCTTGTCCCCGATGCCGTGCAGCTTCTCGGAGCCGAGGACGACGTTCTCCAGGACCGTGAGGTAGTCGGCGAGCATGAAGTGCTGGTGCACCATGCCGATACCGCGGTTGATGGCGTCACCCGGGCTGCTGAAGGAGACCTGTTCACCATCCACCGAGATGGTGCCCTCGTCCGGCTTCTGCATCCCGTAAAGGATCTTCATCAGGGTGGACTTGCCGGCGCCGTTCTCACCGACGAGGGCGTGGACGGTGCCACGGCTCACCGTGATGTCGATGTCGTGGTTGGCCACGACGCCGGGGAATCGTTTGGTGATGCCGCGGAGCTCTACGGCATGAGGACTGCTGGACGCTTTGATGGCGCACTCTCCTTGGCAGGAGCGGAGGGCGGGCGATGCACGGACACGGCGCGGGGACCGGTGGCGAAAAGTACCGCGCTCGGCGGGCACTACGCGCGTAGCGCCACCGAATCGTCGACCACCCGGCGACGGGTGGTTGAACCAGGGGCACGATACCGACACACGTCGGGGGCCCGGCCCGCAGGTATACGTGAAGCGGGGTCCGCAGGCGCGGCGGAAACCACGCCTGCGGACCCCGAGTTCAGTGGAAGGATCAGACCGTGGACTTGACCTTGATCGAGCCGTCGACGATCTTCTTCTTCGCCTCGTCGATCTTGGCCTGGACGTCCTTGAGGTGGTCACCCGTGGTGGTCAGGCTGACGCCGTCCTCGGCCAGCGAGTAGGCCTGCGTGCCGGTGACCGGCTTGCCGTCCTTGACGGACTTCACCAGGTCGTAGACGCCCGCGTCGACGTTCTTCACGACCGAGGTCATGATCGTGGCGGCGTACTTCGACAGGGCCGGGTCCTTGGCCTGGTCGGAGTCGACGCCGATGGACCAGGCGCCCTTCTTGCCGGCCACGGCCTCGATCGCACCGGCGCCGGAGCCGCCCGCCGCGGCGAAGATCACGTCGGCGCCCTTGTCCAGCATGCCCTTGGCGGCGGCCTTGCCCTTGTCCGGGCTACCGAAACCGGACAGGTCGGAACCGGTGGACAGGTACTGGATCTGAACCTTGGCCTTCGCGTTCGTGTCCATGACGCCCTGCTGGAAGCCGGCCGCGAACTTCTTGATCAGCGGGAGGTCGACGCCGCCGATGAAGCCGACCTGGCCGTCCTTGGACTTCAGCGCCGCCGCGACACCGGCGAGGTACGAGCCCTGCTCCTCGGTGAAGACGATGGACGACACGTTCTTGGCTTCGGAAACCGAGTCGATCAGGCCGAACGTGGTTTCGGGGTGCGCCTTGGCCACCTTGTCGATCGCCGCCTGGTAGGCGAAACCGACGCCGATCACCGGGTTGAAGCCACCCTCGGCGAGCGACGCGAGGCGCTGCTCGCGGTCGGCCGGGGTCTCGCCGCTCTTGGCGGTGAGTTCCTTGGTCTCGGCGTCGAACTCGGCCTTGGCCTTGTCCAGGCCACGGGCGGCGGAGTCGTTGAACGAGTTGTCGCCACGGCCACCGACGTCGTAGGCCATGCCGATCTTCATCTGGTCCTTGTCGGAACCGGTGCTCTCGGTGGACGATTCACCACACGCGGTGGCAGTGAAGGCGAGAGCCGCGGAAACGGTACACGCAGCAGCGATCTTGGATACGCGGCGCAAGGGAAGGCTCCTTCAAACCTGACCGAAGCGCCTCTTCCGGCGCTGGTTTCGCGGCGATCGTAACGCGCGTAGATGTCAGATAAGCGCCCGTACGGAAGCCGTTATCGGATCGTCGCGAACAACAGGTGTCCAGCCCGGTCACGAGCGGCTACCGGCAGGTGACGCACGGCTGACCGGGCGGGGCAGCCGCCTCGCGGAGGCTCGGAGGTCAGGCGTCCAGCAAGGCGGCCGCCGTGAACAGTTCGACCCCGACCGTGATGGCCTCCTCGTCCACGTCGAAGTTGCCCCGGTGCAGGTCGAGGCCACGCTGGTCGCCGGGCGTCCGCACGCCGAGTCTCGCCATCGCGCCGGGGATCTTCTCCAGGTACCAGGAGAAGTCCTCCCCGCCCAGACTCTGTTCGGTGTCCTCGATCGCATACGATCCGCGGCGGATGGTCATCGCCGCGTCGAGGAGGCCGATCGTCTCGGCCTCGTTCACCACGGGCGGCACGCCACGGATGTAGTCGATCACCGTCTTGGCCCGGTACATTCCGGCCACCTCGTCGATCGCCGCGTGCACCAGGTCCGGTGCCTGCCGCCAGCTCTCCAGATCGAGGCAGCGGACCGTCCCGGACAACTCGGCGTGCTGCGGGATGACGTTCGGCGCGTGGCCGGTCTGCAGCCGCCCCCAGGTGAGCGCGAGACCGGCCCGGGCGTCGACGCGCCGGGCGAGCAGCGCGGGAACGTCGGTGGCCACCCGGGCGGCGGCGGTGACCAGGTCGGTGGTGAGGTGCGGCCGGGCGGTGTGCCCGCCGGGGCCGTCGAGGGAGACCTCCACGCGGTCGCAGGCCGAGGTGATCGGCCCGATCCGGAGCCCGATCCTGCCCACGTCGACCTTGGGGTCGCAGTGCACCCCGATGATCCGCCCCACCCCTTCCAGCACCCCGGCCGCGACCACGTCGGCGGCGCCGCCGGGCAGCACCTCCTCGGCGGGCTGGAACAGCAGCCGCACCGGGCGGGGCAGCAGCCCCTGCCGGTCCAGGTCGCTCAGCACCAGCCCCGCCCCCAGGACGCAGCTCGTATGGACGTCGTGCCCGCAGGCGTGCGCACGGTCGGGCACGGTGGACCGGTAGGAGACCCCCGCCTTGGTGTCCGGGATCGGCAGCGCGTCGATGTCACCGCGGAACGCCAGCATCGGCGTCACGCCGTCCCACTCCCCCACGTCACAGATCAGCCCCGTGCCCCCGGGCAGCACCTGCGGTGCCAGGCCGGCCTTCTCGAGCCTGGCCTTGATGGCCGCGGTGGTACGGAACTCCTGGTTGCCGAGCTCAGGGTGCATGTGCAGATCACGGCGGAAGGCGATGAGCTCGGCACGCAGGTCGTCGGGCAGAGTGCCGGGCAGGACGGCCTCGGCGTGGGGCGCACGGGACTTCAACTGGTTCACCCAGTCAAGGGTAGGCCCCTGGTACCCACAACTGACCACTGATCGACAAAAGTTCAGCCGCTCAGGGGAACAAAATGCGGTGCTGCGGCGTGTGACGGGGGCGCGTGATGGGTATCCTGCCCCGCCCTCGGCACCGGAGCCGGGCGGCGTCCTCGTCGGGGGCCCCGAAGCCGTCGTCGCGGAGCCGGGCGGCGAAGGCGTCCGCAGGCGGCCCGTGAGAGCCGGGCCGGCACCGGCCCGCCACGTCTCACACGCTGTTCGGTACCGGAGCTGCGGCTCGGAGTGAGCCATGCCTCACCCAGCTGCGCGTGCTCGGCATCGTGCGCGACCGACACCCCCGGAAGCAACGTGAGCAGCTCGCTCAGCTGCTCGAACCGCTCCTCACCCCGCCCCTGCCGGCAACACCGCGCCCCGAGCGCCCGGTGCGCGGCACGCGCTGATTCCCGGACCGTCGGCCTGCGCCGGCCGGGCATGCCGGGGGCCGGCCGGGTGGAGCCCGCACGGAGGCGGCGTCGGCACGCGCGGCCCACTCCAGCCTCGCGCGGCGCCCCCCGGCGGACCGTCTCCCCGGTGAAGCGTGCGCCGGCCACGGGCGAAGGAACTTCCCGCCCCCGCGCTCAGGACACCAGGGTCTGCTCCTCCAGCTCCGTCAGCTTCACCGTGCACAAGCCACCCCGCTCGGCCTTCACGTCCGTCACCCGCAGCTGCGTGCCCGGCGAGAGGATGTACTCCTCCTCGCCCGTGAAGGCGGAGAAACGGCGGATGCCCACCGCCCGGGCCGGGGTCACCTCGAAGAGTGTCCGCTTGCCACGGCTGCCGAGGAACGACCGGGCCACGCCGACCTCGGACGTGCAGGAGGACACGCCCCACCAGGTGACCGTGCGGCCGAGCGGGTACTGCGCCCGCAGGTCCAGCGACACTCCGCGCCACAACGGCTGGGTGTGGGCGGGGAGTTGCGAGACCGCCGAGAACAGCAGCCGCAGGTAGGGGAGGTACGGGACGACCTGCGCCCGGTCCGGGGAGCGCAGGACCGCGTTGATCTCCCGGTAGAACGCGGACTCGCAGGTGTAGAGGTAGAGGGCGGCGATCGCGTCGGCGGACAGCTCACCGGCCGCCTCGTCCGCACGCCTCTTACCGAACTCGTGCGACTGCTCGACGTGCCGGTCGATGCCGGACAGCAGGGAGGCGACCGGGCTGACGGCGTCCGGGAAGCCCAAAAGCGGTGTGTCGAAGACACCGGTGATCGCGGGCAGGACGAGTCCCTCGTCCTTGACGCCCGCGAGCCGGTCCAGATACAGCTGATGCAGCTCCATGGTCGACGCGATGAACGCTCCCATGCGTTCCGCGACGCCGTCGTCCGCCCCGTCGGGCCCCTCCGCGACCGTGTTCCACCCCTTGCTCGGCAGCCAGTCGATCTCGTCGGCTCCCAGCGAGGCGAGGGCGGCGTTGACCGTCCCGAAGTGCTCGCCCTCGCAGAAGACGTCGCCCTGTGCCGCGGGGTTGGGGTGGTCTATATGCCGGACTTCGACGTCCGGATACTTCTTCTGGAGCCGGAGTACGACCTTCTTCAGGCTGCGTGCGTGAGCGCCCCACCAGGCGAAGACGACGTAGCGGTCCTCCTGCTCGGCGTTCTGCTTGGCCCGGAGGATCTCCTCGACGATCCGCTCGACCGCCGGGCGCCAGAACCTGGTGTGCCGGTCGGTGGCCATCGCCCCGTCACTGCTGGCGGTGAGCGCCGCGTTCAACAGCAGCACCCCCTGCGTGAGCATCGCCTGGAACCACTCCGGCGGCTGGACGGTGTCCTGCTCCTCCAACAGCGCGCGTACGTCGGCGATCGGCGTCTTCCTCGGTATGCCGTACTTCCACATGGCCGCTGCCTTGATGATGCAGCGGATGCTGACGACCCGGCCGAACTGGCTGTCCTTCCAGTCGTGGAAAGTGTTGTCGAACATGGCGATACCGGTGGCGCTCTCCGGCCTCGGGTAGGGGTTCTGGCCGAAGACGACGACCTTCCACTTGTGGGGAGGGTTCGGCTTGAGGGCCTGGAAGGTCAGCTCGCGCACCGGGACGACTCCCGGCCCGCGAGCCGGGCCGATGAACTCCGCGGCGTCCGCGTGCGACTCGATGACAGGCTTCAGCAGGGGGAGCCATGGTTCACCACCGCCCTCGAACAGGCCGGCGAGGGCCAACGGGTCGTTCGGGTCGGGCTGGGCCGGGGTGGTGGCATCGCTCATGGTGGAGGCACTCCGCGGTGTCGGCCCGTGCTGAGAGCCGGGCGAGGTCATCGGGGGCGGCACCGTACGCGCCGTGGTCCCGCACATGACGAGTTATAGCCCTCGCCACTGACAGTGGAGCGGTGCCCGACTGCCGCCCGCCGGGGCGTTGTCAGTGGGGCGCTGTAGCTTCCTGAGCAGTGGAGGAACCACCTTCTGATCGGAGCGCACGATGCCCTCGAACCGCTTGCAGTCGCCGCCTGTCCAGGTGGTTCTCACCGACCTGGACACCGATGTGGTGGAGGCTTGGCGGGCCGCGTTCGCCGACACCCCGGAGATCGAGGTCCGCAAGGGCTCGATCCTCGACGAGAGAGTCGACGCCTGGGTCAACCCGACCAACTCCCGGGGGCGTATGGACGGTGGCACCGACGCCGCCGTCAAGCGGTACCTCGGCGCCGGCATCCAGCTGCGCGTGCAGCGGGCGATCCGTGACCAGTTCGCGGGGAACCTTCCTGTGGGCAGCGCGGTGTGCGTGCCATCCGGGGCGGTCAACCCGAAGTTCCTCATACCGACACCGACGATGGAAGGGTCCTCGCAGAACGTGAGCGAGACCCTGAATGTGGCGCTGGCCTGCGCCGCCGCGTTCCAGGCGATCCACCAGCAGAACAGGAAGGCGCCGGGCAGCATCGGGTCCGTGGCGCTGGTGGGCATGGGCGCCCGCACCGGGCGGGTGCCTGCGCGGGTGTGCGCCAACCTGATGTGGACGGGCTACACCTTGTTCAACGACCACCACTTCGACGACTACGACGACCTGCGGAGCACCATCGTCGCGCAACTCCGCGACATCGAGGCCGCGCCCGCCACGCAGCGCGTCCGCATCCGGCCCCCGAGAAGCACCGCCACCCGTCACTGACGGCGAAGCGCAGCAACGGGGCAGCGTACGGGGGCCGGGTCCTGGTCAGCGCAGGGCCGGGCGTTGGTCAGAGCTTGCGTAGGCGGCGGCGCACCCCCCGTGCCACCGTCCGCCAGTCCGCCGCGACCAGTGCCCCGCTGCCGGAGTTCCGGTGTCGGTCGAGCCGGACCAGCATCGGCCGTGCACGGTGCATGTGCAGCCGACGGGAACCTGCTGCGACGGCCACGGGCCGCCCCGCCGGAGCGCCGTCCGAAACCGGGAGCGGCAGCGGAACGTCATGGTTCCGCCCGCCGCCCTCCGGCGTCACCCGCAGCGCCAACTCCCAGTGTCCCGGGCGCAGTACGTAGCGGTGGAGGCCTCGCAGATCGAGGACTACCCGTCCGGTCAGCGGCGCATCGGTGGCCGTGGCCGGACCGGCCGGGACCCGGACCTCGTAGCCGTCGCGGTGCCTCAGCAGCACGCTGTGCCGGACCTTCTCCACCGGGCCCTCGCAGTAGTACGGGCTACGCACCAGGACGGCGATCCGCCGGCCGCCGTCGAGCCATGTGACGGCGCCGGGGCCGGGCTCGGCCTCGGCCCAGGTGAGGCCGTCGTGGCGGGAGAGCGAGAGCAGTTCGCTGATCCGTCCGCCCTCGCGCAGCAGTCTGTCCCGCAGGCGGAGCAGGGGTGGGAGAGGTGCGACGGCCTCGACCGGAATGAACTCCCGCAACACCTCTCCGGCGATGCGCGCGTAGGACTCCTGCCGCCCCTCAACCGCCCACCGGTGATAACGCGGCCCGAATTTGGCCAGCAGCTCCACCCTGACGAACCGCAGGAACAGCTGATTACGGCGCTCACCGGGCTCGGTGTGTTCCACCACGGCCGCGAGCGCTGCACGCACCGCGGAGTAGAACGACTCCGCCGGCGGCTGCTGCTTCGTCAGGTGGGCGAACCCCTCCCGGTCCACCAGGTAATAGCAGTCGTAGTCGGCCACCACCGAGATGGCGCGTGCGTGCATGTACGCCGGCACGATGAACGGTTGCTCCTCCGCCAGCCGCACCCCCTCCGCGAACCGCAGCCCGTTCTCGACCACCGTCGAACGACGGAACAGCTTCTGCGGCGTCAGGCTGTACATCGCCCTCGTCGACCACACGTCCCCCCGCTCCACGTTCGCCGTGAACGGCTCGGTCGGCGCGCCGCGTCCCACGCCCCGGATCCGGCCCAGCACCACGTCGGAGCCGTTGCGCTCGGCCACCTCCACCATCCGGCGCAGACCGTCCTCCCCCAGGTAGTCGTCCGGATCGGCGAAGAACAGGAAATCCCCCCGGGCCAGATCGATGCCCCGGTTGCGCGGACCGCCCGGAGCACCGGAATTCTCCTGATGCACCACGCGCACGTTCGTGTACCGTCCGGCCCACTTCTCCAGCACCTCACCGCTGCTGTCGGTGGACCCGTCGTTCACCGCCACGATTTCGATCCGGTCGAATCCCAGGCTCTGCCGCACGATCGATTCCAGGCACTCGTCCAGGAATTCGGCCGCATTGTAGACCGGGATGATCACGCTCACCGCTACGCCGCTCATGCCGACCTCTCCGTACTCTCGGCGCCCCCCTCGGGCGTCACTCCTCAGACATACAGAATGGTCCGAAGGTTGCGGCGTCCAAACGGTCGAATGTGCGTGCATTATGCAAGGTATAGCCCTGCCGATATTCGGCAGCCATCCGGTAATTCTCTGTGCAATCGGAATTAACCGCGAAGTCATCAGCAGCTGAACGGAATGTGCGTACGTCACACTCTGTCGACGCCGGCCCGCACCCGGGACCCCGGCCCACGCGGCCGGTGGCCCAGAAGTCCGTCCTCCTGCACGGGGCCGTCACCTGGTGGCGGGTGCCAGACCCCAGCCCGTCGAGGGCACCCGGGGCTCCCCCGGTCCGGTCAGACGGGGAACTTCACACCCGTGAGTTCTTCGGACGCGGACCACAGGCGCTGCTGGACGGCCTCGTCGTAGGACTCCGGACTCGAGGTCACCAGCCGGGGATACCCGCGGACCTGACCCCGGCCACCGGGGCCGTAGTACTGCCCACCGAGGACAGCGGGGTCCGTGGCGGCCCGCAGGGTCGGCAGCGCCCCCATCGCGGCCCGCTGGGTGATCAGCGGCGCGAGCAGGTCCACCGGCCGGCGGACGGCTGCCGGGGCGTTGCGGACCAGTTCGGTGTTGGACACCCCGGGATGCGCGGCCACCGCGGACGTGGTGCCGTGGGCGGCGAGCCGACGCTGCAGTTCGTAGGTGAACATCAGGTTGGCGAGCTTGGACCGGCCGTAGGCGGCGACACGGCTGTACGAGCGCTCCCCCTGCAGATCGTCGAAGTGGATCGCGGCCCGGATACGGTGACCGGTGCTGCTGACCGTCACCACCCGGGATCCGGCCACCGGCAGGAGCCGGTCCAGCAGGAGTCCGGTGAGTGCGAAGTGACCCAGGTGGTTGGTACCGAACTGCGTCTCGAAACCGTCCCGGGTGGTCCCCTTCGGGGTGTACATCACGCCTGCGTTGTTCACGAGCAGGTCGACGCGCTGATGGACGCCCCGCAGGTCCGAGGCGGCGGCGCGGATCGACTCCAGTGATGTCAGATCCAGTTCCTGCACGGTGACGTCGCCGGGCATCCGGGCGGCGGCCCGCTTGCCCTTCTCCGTGTCCCGCACGGCCAGCACCACCGACGCGCCACGCTCGGCGAGCACTCTGGCCGTCTCGAAGCCCAGGCCCGTGTTGGCGCCCGTCACGATCGCCACCCGCCCCGACTGGTCCGGTACCTGCAGCTCTGTCCACTTCACGCTCATGACTGTCCCCCAAAGAACCGGCGGTCTGTTATGTGCAACATTAAAAGACCACCGGTCTGTAAGTCAAGAGACCGGCGGTCTGCAAGCTAGGGTGGCCGCATGACGTTCCAACGGGCCCGCAGCGAGGAGCAGCGAGAGATCCGGCGCCGCGCCATCCTGGACACCGCGGCGGCGATGCTCGACGAGATGCCGGTGTCCGAGGTCAGCCTCAACGAGCTCAGCCGCCGCGTCGGCCTGGCCAAGTCCAACGTGCTGCGGTATTTCGACTCCCGCGAGGCCGTGCTGCTCGAACTTCTGGAGCACTTCCTGCACGGCTGGCTGCCGACCCTTGCCGATGAACTGGCCGCCGCGGTCGACCCCGGGCTCCCCGCGACCGACCGGGCCGATCAGCTCACCGAGGTCCTCAGCCGTTCCCTGGCCGAGCGCACGGGGCTGTGCGACCTCTTCGGCGCACAGGGCGGTGTCCTGGAGCACAACGTCTCGGTCGAGGCCGTCAGCCGCCACAAGCGGGCTTCCCTGGACAGCCTCGATGTCATGTCCGGCCTCGTGCGCCGGCACCTGCCGGAGATCGGCTACGACGCCCAGTGGTTCTGCCTGCAGACCATGATCATGGCCGGCGCGCTGTCGGCGTACTGGCCGCCACCGGACAGCCTGCTCGCCGCTTACGAGGCGGAACCCCGGCTGGCCGTCCTCCACGTCGATCTGCGCGACTCGCTCCGCCTCTCGATCTCCATGAGCCTCAAGGGCGCGCTGCCGCGTCCGTAGTCGTGACCGAGTCGGAGCGGTGCCTCCGGCGGGGGCGTCACTCCCCCGCGGTCGCCGTCTGGCGGGTGCCCACGTGATCGCCGCGGGGCTCGGAGTCGCGCTGGTCCCCTCGCTGGACGCCTGGGCGGTGCCGGACGGACTGGTGCTGGTCCGGCTCACCGACCCTGCGCTGCGCCGGACCGTGCACGCCGCGCGGCCGGCCACACCGCTGCCGGCGGCGCTGACGTCGCGTGATCTGCTCCGGGACGGCAGCCGGGCGCGGTCGGCGACGCCGGACGACCGGGGCACCGCCGCCGTATGAGGCGGCCGGCGCCGGCCGCCTCAGCCCTCCGCGACCGCTGTCACCCGCCACGGGGCCACCCGCTGCACGTCCTTGGCCGTCTCCGTGACTCCGCTCAGGAAGCCCTGGGCGCGCGGCGAGGCCGTGTCGCGGAGCCACTCCGGCGCTATGTCGCACACCGCGACCTTCACGCCCGTACCCGCCAGGGCGAGGGGCAGGGTGTGGACCACGGTGGACGGGAAGCTCAGGACCGTGTGGCCGATGGGGCCTCTGCGGGCGATGAGTTCCAGCGGGAGGTCGGGGCGGACGATCTCCAGGCCGGTGGCGGCTTCCAGGGCGTGGAGTTTGTCCGCGGACTCGCGGCGGTGGGCGAAGTAACGGGTCGCGCCGTGGGCGCGGGCCAGGGTGGTGACCGCCTCCTCGTACGGGACCGGGTCGACCACGCCCGTCTCGACCAGGGAGGTACCGACCAGGTCGGCGCCTTTGGTGATCAGCGGCGGGCCGAAGCGCGCCCGGGTCCAGGCGAAGGTGTTCGCCGTGACGTCGACGCCTTCGGGGGCCTCCACCGGCATCGCGGTGAACACTTCGACGGTACGGGTCGCCGACGGGGTGAAGCTGCGGCGGGCCGCGGAGCTGACCGGGGCCAGGAGCAGCTCGCGCGGGCCCCCGCTCCCCCTGCGGTGCCAGCGCACGAGGCGCTCGCCGCGGGACAGCTGGACGACGAACTCCATGGTGGCGGTGCCGTCGTCGACCACCGTGATCCGGCGCGTGCGGACCAGGGTGAGCAGCAGTTGCACGTACCGGGAGAACGGGTCCCCGATGACGATGCGGTCGGCCTTGCGGATCAGGCCGGTCAGCGCCCGCAGGGCCTTCAGAGGCGCGCCGGTCTCCCCGCGCGCCTCCTGCCAGCGGACGGTGATGCCCTCGTCGCGGGCCAGCTCCGCCATCCTGCGCAGCTGTCCGCGCGACATCGGGTCGACCGGGGGGAGGACGACGACCGTGGTGTCGGGTCCTCCCCGGCTGTGGGTCCACTCCAGGACGTTCAGGAGCTGGACCGGGCTCTCGACGAAGGCGAGGTTCACCGGTCGGCCCGTCAGACCGTGACCGGCTCGGCGGCCGGCGCGTTCTCGGTCTCGGCGACGACGCCCGCGACCCGGCGGAGCTTCTTCATCGGGCCGAGCTCCGACTCGTACACCTTCTTGACGCCGTCACCGAGGGACTCCTCGATGGTGCGGATGTCACGGACGAGGCGCGTCAGGCCCTGCGGCTCGACGGAGGCGGCCTGGTCGGAGCCCCACATCGCACGGTCCAGGGTGATGTGACGCTCGACGAACGCGGCGCCCAGCGCGACGGCGGCGAGGGTCGTCTGCAGGCCGGTCTCGTGACCGCTGTAGCCGATCGGGACGTTCGGGTACTCCTGCTGCAGGGTGTTGATGACCCGCAGGTTGAGCTCCTCGGCCTTCGCCGGGTACGTCGAGGTGGCGTGGCAGAGCAGGATGTTGTCGCTGCCGAGGACCTCGACCGCGTGCCGGATCTGCTTCGGCGTCGACATGCCGGTGGAGAGGATGACGGTGCGGCCGGTGGCGCGCAGCGAGCGGAGCAGCTCGTCGTCCGTGAGGGAGGCGGAGGCGACCTTGTGCGCGGGGACGTCGAACTTCTCGAGGAAGGCGACGGCCTCGGTGTCCCACGGGGAGGCGAACCAGTCGATGCCGCGCTTGGCGCAGTGCTCGGAGATGGCGGTGTACTCGGCCTCCCCGAACTCGACGCGGTGGCGGTAGTCGATGTACGTCATCCGGCCCCAGGGGGTGTCGCGCTCGATGTCCCACTGGTCGCGCGGGGTGCAGATCTCCGGGGTGCGCTTCTGGAACTTGACCGCGTCGCAGCCGGCGTCGGCGGCCACGTCGATCAGCGCGAGGGCGTTGTCGAGGTCACCGTTGTGGTTGATGCCGATCTCACCGGTGATGTAGACGGGGTGGCCGGGGCCGGCGGTGCGGGTGCCGAAGGTGCGCAGACGGGAGGTGTTGCTCATGGTCGTGCTTCCTTACTTGGTGGGGGTGGGGACGTCGGTGATGTCGGTGGAGAGGGTGGGGCCGAGGAGCCAGGTCGCGATCTCACGGATGGCGCCGGAGCCACCGGGGTTCGCGGTCACGGCGCGCGCGGCGGCGCGTACCGAGTCGTGGGCGCTCGCCACGGCGACGGGCCAGCCCGCCAGGCCGAAGCAGGCCAGGTCGTTGACGTCGTTGCCGACGTAGAGCACGCGGTCGGGAGCGATGGACTGCTCCTCGCACCACTGCTTGAGCGCCAGGTCCTTGCGGTCGATGCCGTGCAGGACCGGGACCTGGAGTTTGCGGGCGCGGGCGGCGACGACCGGATTCTGTTCCGTGGAGAGGATCAGGAGCGGTACGCCGGCCCGGCGCAGGGCGGCGATGCCGAGACCGTCACCGCGGTGCACGGAGACCATCTCGCGGCCGTCGGAGTCGATGAGGACGCGGTCGTCGGTCTGCGTACCGTCGAAGTCGAGGACCACGGCGTCGATGTCCGCCAGGGTGGGCAGCGGGGAGGGGTCCAGGAGCGGCGCGAGGGCGCGGGCGCGGGCCAGGTCGTGCGGGTCGTCGATCTCCAGGACCCGGGCCGGGTCGGTGGGGACGAGCGCGGTGTGGCCGAAGAACCGGTGGCGGTGGGTGCGGAAGCCCTCGACGTCCATGGCGTACGCGGCGCCGGTCTCCAGGTAGTCCTGCGGCCGGTCCTGGCGGCGGGGGCGTACGGCCTTGTCGTGGTTGACGCCGTAGGTGTCGTCCTCGACCGCGCTGCCGTCGCGCCACACGAAGCCGTGGAAGGGGGCCACCGTGACCGCGGTGTCGGCGCCTTGGCGGGTGACCGCGGCGGCGACGCCGTCGATGTCCTCGCGGGTGATGAAGGGGCTCGTGCACTGGACCAGGAGGACCACGTCGGCCTTGCGGCCGTGCGAGCTCGTCTCGTAGGAGTGCAGGGCGTGCAGGACCGCGTCCTCACTGGTCGCCGTGTCACCGGCGATGGCCGCGGGGCGCTGCACGCAGTGCAGCCTCGACTCCTCCCCCAGCGCCTCCCCCGCTGCCCTGGCCGCGGCGGCGATGGCCGGGTCGTCGGTGGTGACGACGACGTCGGTGACCTCGGGTGAGGTGAGGCAGGCGCGGACGGCGCGGGCGACGAGCGGTACGCCGCCGACCCGGGCGAGGTTCTTCGCGGGCACGCCCTTGGATCCGCCGCGGGCGGGGATCACTGCGAGGACGGTGGGGGGCGGGGTCATGGTTGCTCCTGAATCGGTGGTCACAGCTCGCCCATCCGCCGGATCACGGGGGCGACCCGCTGGACGCCGTGGCGGTAGGCGCCGCGTGCCGCGTTGCGTACGGTTTCGCGGACCGCGCCCCGGACCCGGCCCGTGTCCTTGGGGGTGACGGCGCCCGGCAGCGGGTGGCCGTCGGGGCCCAGGTGGTGGCGGGCGAGGATGCCGGGGAGGTATCCGGGTGCGGTGGCGGGGGTGTAGTAGGGGGCGAGGGGGGGAAGCGGCCCGGCGTCGAGCAGGGCCGCGACCCGGGCCCGGGCGGTGTCGTAGGCCGCCTTGTAGGTGCCGTCGGCGGCGACGCCCTGCCCCGCGAGCCAGTCCTCGTCGGGCTCCGGGCGGTGGCCGCCGTCGAGGTGGTCCCAGGACGTGATCAGTCCCGATCCGATGAAGTGGTGGTTGCCGAGGGCCTCACGGACGCCGAGGTCGGAGAGGATCGCGGTCGGGATCCGCCGGTGCAGGGACTCCAGCGCGGCGGTCGACGACACGGTGACCAGCAGGTCGGTGCGGTCCAGGACCTCGCCCATGTGCCCGTACACCAGGCTGAAGTTGGGCGGCAGGCCGCCGGGGATCCGTTCGGCGAGCCGTTGGTAGGGCAGTTCCTCGATGTGCGTGGTGTGCTCGCCCGGCTTGGAGCGCAGCTTGAGCAGCACCTCGCGGCCGGGGTGCAGCCGAGCGTGCTCGACGAGCCTGCGCAGCAGGTACGTACGCTCGGCGCGGGAGGCCGGTACGGAGGGCTGGGCGGCGAACACGACGGTGTCCCGGCCGTCCCGCGCCCGGTGCGGCTCCCCGCCGAGGAACGGCAGGGCGGCCTCCGTGACGGACGACGCGTCGGCGCCGACCCCCTCGTACACGGCGCGGAAACGCTCCCCGTCGTGGCGGGAGTTGGCGAGGACGACGTCCGCGCCGTGCCGCAGCAGGAGCCCGTCGGCGAGCTTCTCGTAGACGACGCCGACATAGCCGGTGACGACGACGGGCCTGCGGGGCAGTCCCAGTGCGGCCAGACCGTGCAGCATCGCCTGGACCGCGCCGCCGACGAGCGCGAGGACCACGACGTCGTACTTCTCGTCCCGCACCGTGTGCAGGAACTCGACGGCGGTCACCTCACGCACCCGGCCGGTGTCGATCCCGACCTCGCCGACTTCGGCGAGCTGGCGGGGTGTGGGGGTGGCCCGGCCGCGCAGCAGCAGTCCGCTGATCTCGACGGGGCGCTCCGTCGCGCCGGCGTCCGGGGCCGTGGAGAGGCGGCGCGCGGTGAGCGCGCCCCACTTCCACCGGGTGTCGGAGTCGGCGAGCACGGCTATGCGGAGGGCCGCACGGCCGGCTGCTGGAGTGTCGGCCGGAGCGGCCGTGTCATCGGTACGGGAGGGCACGTCCAAGAAGCTAGGAAGGCATTGCGAGGAGCGGCCCAACGCGGGGGCAACAGCTGGTTAACAGCCCGCCGACGCTTGGAGACCGGGCCGCACGCGGGCCTCCCGCCCCAGGTGAGGCCAGCAGGTTAACGGAGCCGACACGGCCCGTTCATCCCCTGTCCTTTCCGGGGACAAGCCGCATGACAGGCCGGCGCCTAGCGTGCAGCTCGTGGTTAAGCTCTCCGTCATCGTGCCGTTCTACAACGTGCAGACCTACGCGCCCGACACTCTCAGAAGCCTGCGCGCGAACGCGCGTGAGGACTTCGAGTTCATCCTCGTCGACGACTGTTCAACGGACGGGACGGCCGACATCCTGCGCCGCGCGCGGGACGACATCCCCGGGGCGGTCGTGATCACGCACGAACAGAACGGCGGGCTCGCGACCGCCCGGAACACCGGTCTGGACGCCGCGACCGGTGAGTTCATCACCTTCCTGGACGGTGACGACTGGCTCGCCCCCGGCTACTACGAGCGGCTGCTGGCCGCCGCGGAGGACCTGGGGTGCGACTTCGTACGCGCCGACCACGTGCAGGTCACGGGCAGGGCCCGGACCGTGCACCGGGTGCCGCACGGACTGCGGGGGGTCCCCTTCAGCCCGCGCGACGCCATCCTTCCGGCCGACCGCACCACCTCGGTGGACTACCCGTACGCCTGGGCCGGCATCTACCACCGCCGGCTCGTCGACCGCGGGCTGCTGCACTTCACGCACGGGCTGCGGACGGCCGAGGACCGGCCGTGGATCTGGCGGCTGCACCGGGAGGCGGAGTCGTTCGCCGCGGTCGGGCTCCTCGGGGTTTTCTACCGGCGCGGCGTCGCCTCCTCGCTCACCCAGATCGGTGACGTGCGGCAGCTCGACTTCATCCGGGCGTTCGACCAGGTCATCGAGGAGACGGCGCGGGACCCCGAGGCGGACCGGCTGCTCCCGAAGGCGGTCCGCACCTATGCGGCCGTCATGGCCCACCACCTCAACTCCATCGAGAGGTTCGAACCGGCGGTCGCACGCAAGCTGCGCTCCATGAGCGCCGCGGCGCTCCAGCGGCTTCCGCAGGACCTCCTCAGCGACACGCTGGACTCGCTCGGTGACCAGCGGGCGGCGCGGCTCCGCCGGCTCCGTCGCCGTCCCGTCCCCGCGGGGACCGTCCCCTCCGTCACCACAGGAGCCTCCACCTGATGTCCGGCCGCCGTTCCACCCAGCTCTTCTTCGCCTGCTCCCAGTACGCCGCCGCCACGGTCACCGCCGCGATCCGCGCGGGCCTGTTCGGCCCCCGCGACGCACACCGTCGGATGCTGGTCGTCAGCGACACCTCGTACGCCCCGGAAGTGGGCACCGCGCTCGACCGGATGGACGGATTCGAGTGCCTGCGGCCCGAGTTCGACGCCGTGATCTCCTGGAACGACTTCATCAGCCCCTTCCACCCGGCGGGCTGGTTCCCCCGCGATCAGGACGCCCTGCTCTGGGAGCGGTATCTGCGTCTGGCCTGGGACATCGGTGACGGGCCGGTGGAGATCGCCTGCGAGTCCATCCAGGCCAACCCCTCCAACGCACTCGCGAAGATCTTCGGCGAGAGCCCCGTCCACGTCTACGCCGACGGGCTGATGAGCTACGGCCCGACCCGGAGCAAGATCGACCCGCTGATCGGCACCCGTGTGCAGCGGCTCCTCCACCTGGATCTGGTGCCCGGCCTCCGGCCGCTGCTGCTGTCCGAGTTCGGCGTCGAGCCCGAGGTCGTCCCGACGGCCGAGTTCCTCAAGGTGCTGGCGGAACTGTCCGACGCGGCGCCCGCCTTCACCGCCGGACAGGTCCCGGACGCCCCGGCCCTGCTGCTCGGTCAGTACCTGTCGGCGATCGACGTCCTGACCGCGGCGGAGGAGGAGGACCTCCATGTGCGGATGGTGCGCGGCGCCGTCGCGCTCGGGCATCGCCACCTCGTCTTCAAGCCGCACCCCTCCGCACCGGCCGGCTGGTCACGCGCCCTGGAGGAGGAGGCGGCGCGGCTGGGAGCCGAGCTGACCGTCCTGGACGCCCCGGTCATCGCCGAGGTGGTCTACCAGCGGCTGACCCCGGCCCTCGTCGTCGGCGCGTTCTCCACGGCTCTGCTCACCGCCGCCTCCTTCTACGGCATCCCCGTCGCCCGCATCGGAACCGACACGCTGCTCAACGGGCTGACTCCGTACCAGAACAGCAACCGCGTGCCGCTGACGATCGTCGACGCGCTGCTGCCCGACCTGGAGGCCCCGGCGGCGGTCACCGGCTGGTCCCTGCCGGACGAGGAAAGCGTCCAGCGGGAGCTCACCGGGCTGGTCACCGCCGTCGGCTTCGCGATGCAGCCGAAGATCTACCCGGACCTGCGCCCCACGGCCGAGGCGTTCCTGGCCCAGCAGCCCGCGTCCGGCCGTAACCGCTACTTCCGGCGCCGCCGGCTGACGGCGCTCGCCCTGCCCGGAGCACTGCCCTCGCAGCTCGGCTTCATCCCGCGCAACCCCACCGTGCGCAGGTTCGCACGCCAGGCCAGGACCTGGCAGCGGGCGGCGAGCCGTCGCCTGCCGGGCACGGGCCGGGTCAACGGCAGCTGAAGTCACCCAAGACCGTCCGTCTTCCCGGGGGGGGAAGACCGTGGAAGACGTGGAAGGACCACCGAAGTGACGATCGCGCCACCGCTGCCTGCCCAGGCGGCGGCCCACCCACCGGAATCCCGCCCCGCACCCAAGGGCGGGAGCCGCCTGCGCGCCCTTGACGGGCTGCGCATCCTGGCTGCCCTGATGGTCTGCCTCTACCACTACGCGGGCAAGAACGGCCCGACCGCCGAGTCCTGGGGCCAGTCGCCGGGCCTGAAGTTCCCCACGCTGTCGGCGTTCGCGACGTACGGCGGTCTCGGCGTGCAGCTCTTCTTCATCATCAGCGGCTTCGTGATCTGCATGAGCAGCTGGGGCAGGAGTCCGGGGGACTTCCTCCGCTCCCGCGTCGCCCGCCTCTACCCCGCCTACTGGGCGGCGATCGTCATCATCACCGCGGCCGCGGTGCTGCTCCCCGTGGTGGTCCGGCCGCTGCCGGCGAACGAACTCCTCGTCAACTTCACGATGCTCCAGCAGCCGATGGGGGTGGACCGGGTACTCGGAGTGTGCTGGACGCTCTGGGTGGAGATGCGCTTCTACCTGCTGTTCGCCGTCTTCGTCGTGTGGCGGGGTGTCACCTACCGCCGGGTGGTCATCTTCTGCATCGGCTGGATCTTCGCGTCCGTGTTCGCCCGGGTCGCGCAGAGCCCGCTCACCGACGTGCTGGTGATGCGGGACCACGCCCCGTACTTCATCGGTGGCCTGGCCCTCTACCTGATCCACCGCTACGGCAGTGACCTGCTGCTGTGGGGCCTCGTGATCACGAGCTTCCTGCTGGGCCAGCGCTATTCGGTCACCGCGGGCTGGCACGAGGGCATGACCGGCGACTTCGCGCGTTCGCCCTACGTCATCCAGGCGATCGTGGCCCTCTCCTTCCTCGCGGTGGCCGCGGTGGCTCTCGGCTGGCTCCGCTGGGCGAACTGGCGCTGGCTGACGGTCGCCGGCGCGCTCACCTACCCGTTCTACCTGATCCACGAGCATCTGGGCTGGTTCGCGATCCGGATCATGAACCGCTCGCTGCACCTGCCTCCCCAGGTGACGATGATCGCCACGGTGGCCTGCATGCTGGCGCTGGCCTACCTGCTCCACCGCCTGGTGGAGAAGCCGCTCGGCCCCCGGCTCAAGCGCACGATGGCGGCGCAGGCGGCGAAGATCCCGGTGCGGGAGCGAGTGGGCTGAGAGCGGGGCCGGGGGACGCGGCACCTGCTGCGGCCGTACACGGACCACAGCCACTCGCAGGACCGGAACGGCGGCGCCGGGGGCCCCCCGCCCCCCGGGGGGGGGGGGGCCCCCCCGGCCCCCGGCCCCCCCCCCCCCCCCCCCCCCCCGGGGGCCCCCCCCCCCCCCCC